>NZ_JAEMUC010000051.1:0-42027 GCF_018342455.1 Neochlamydia sp. AcF95
TCAGAAGATTAATTAACAGCTTATTTTGCATTACTATTTGCCCTTTTTGCCAAGCTATTCATGACTCATCCAAAAGGTTATTTTTTGATACCTCTTAAACCTAACGAAGTAGTACTATTTAAGCCTTTGCAGATTAGCATTAATTAATTCTACAGTTGGATGATGGACACCATACAATTTTATGCTAATTCTGAGAGCTTTTTTAGTATATTCGAACGCTTGTTTTAAATTCCCGTGTTCTTGACAAATTTGTCCTAGATTGTTGTAATCGGTTGCCACCATGGGATGATTTTCACCCAAAAGCTTACGGCTAATGACAAGCGCTTTGCTGATATACCCTGCTGCTTTATCTAATTCTCCTTGAGCTTGATAGATTTGTCCTAGGTTGCTGTAACGAGTAGCTACCCGGGGATGATTTTCACTAAAAAGCTTAAGATCAATGGTAAGGGCTTTGTGGGTATACTCTGCTGCTTTATCTAACTCGCCTTGAGTTTTATAGATTTGTCCTAGATTGTTGTAGTCGGTTGCCACCATGGGATGATTTTCACCCAAAAGCTTACGGCTAATGACAAGCGCTTTGCTGATATACTCTGCTGCTTTATCTAATTCTCCTTGAGCTTGATAGATTTGTCCTAGGTTACTGTAATTGATTGCTACGGTGGGATTATTTTCGCCATAATGCTTAAGACCAATGGTAAGCGCTTTGTGGGTATACTCTAGCGCCTTGTCTAAATTGCCTTGATCTTGGTAGATTTGTCCTAGATTGTTGTAGTCGGTTGCCACCATGGGATGATTTTCACCCAAAAGCTTACGGCTAATGACAAGCGCTTTGCTGATATACTCTGCTGCTTTATCTAATTCTCCTTGAGCTTGATAGATTTGTCCTAGGTTACTGTAATTGATTGCTACGGTGGGATTATTTTCGCCATAATGCTTAAGACCAATGGTAA
Source organism: Neochlamydia sp. AcF95 (assembly GCF_018342455.1). Classification (NCBI taxonomy): domain Bacteria; kingdom Pseudomonadati; phylum Chlamydiota; class Chlamydiia; order Parachlamydiales; family Parachlamydiaceae; genus Neochlamydia; species Neochlamydia sp. AcF95. The sequence continues at coordinate 951 of NZ_JAEMUC010000051.1, forward strand.
GCGCTTTGTGGGTATACTCTAGCGCCTTGTCTAAATTGCCTTGATCTTGGTAGATTTGTCCTAGATTGTTGTAGTCGGTTGCCACCATGGGATGATTTTCACCCAAAAGCTTACGGCTAATGACAAGCGCTTTGCTGATATACCCTGCTGCTTTATCTAATTCTCCTTGAGCTTGATAGATTTGTCCTAGGTTGCTGTAACGAGTAGCTACCCGGGAATGATTTTCACTAAAAAGCTTAAGATCAATGGTAAGGGCTTTGTGGGTATACTCTGCTGCTTTATCTAACTCGCCTTGAGTTTTATAGATTTGTCCTAGGTTGCAGTAGTATATAGCTATAATAGGATTATTTTCGTCATAATGCTTGAGGCCAATGTCAAGGGCTCGGCTGCTATCCTCTAACGCCTTGTCTAAATGGCCTTGCTTGTGGTAGATTGCTCCCCTGTTGGCATAACGAATTGCCACATTAGGATGATTCTCATCAGAAAATTTAAGGTCAATGTCAAGGGCTCGGCTGATACACTCTAGCGCCTTGTCCAAGTTGCCTTGATCTCGGTAGATTTTTCCTAGGTTACTGTAACAAGTAGCTACACTAGGATGATTTTCACTAAAGAGCTTAAGATCAATGGTAAGCGCTTTCCTGCTATACTCTAGCGCCTTGTCTAAATTGCCTTGATCTTGGTAGATTTGTCCTAGATTGTTGTAATTTCTTGCCACCATGGGATGATCTTCACCCAAAAGCTTACGGCTAATGACAAGCGCTTTGAGGGTATACTCTGCTGCCTTATCTAATTCTCCTTGATCTTGGTAGATTTGTCCTAGGTTACTGTAATCGATTGCTACGTTGGGATTATTTTCGCTATAATGCTTAAGGCTAATGGTAAGCGTTTTCCTGCTATACTCTAGCGCTTTATCTAAATTGCCTTGATCTTGATAGATTTGTCCTAGGTTGGTGTAATTTCTTGCCACCATAAGATGATTTTTACCATAATGCTTAAAGTCAATGGCAAACGCTCGGCTGAAATACTCGAGCGCCTTGGCTAAATTGCCTTGTCTAAAGTAGATGGTTCCAAGATTATTTAGGGCATTCGAGTTGTGTGGACTTGTTTGTATGGCTTGAAGATAACATTTTCTTGCTTTTTCATGTTGAAAAAGCCTGTGGGCTATATCCCCTTTCACCTTTGGAGAGTTATCATCCAAATTAGAAGATTTAAGTTTACCTTCATTGCCTGCTAAAAACTCGTCAATAGCTTGATAAAAAGGAATAAAGATATGGTAGATTTTTTTTATTTTTTTTAAGGTTTTATGATCTAAGGCAAACTGCTTTTTAGCAATATCTTGATCCTCAAAGTGAAAAGGTTTGAGGAGAGGATTCATCATCTCTTTTTGCGCTTGATAATAAGAATAAGTCTTAAGGCGCATGAATAATGCTAAACTCATCCAATCCTTTAACTTTTCAGTAGCCCCTTTTGTTATAACCTCTAACTCGCTTAGTTTATCAATCCTAGTAAACGTATCGGAAGCTTCTATTCCTTTGATAAGGGCTAGTCGGTCTAAAGCTAAATGAGGAAAGCGATAAAAATCATTTTTAACTTTGAAGAGCATACCATGCCTGCTTAAATCACCTATTCCTGGGTCAAAAGCTTCCATATCAGCTAGCACAAGGTGCTGTTTAGCTAAATACTGGCGCAGATCCAGGCTATCTTGATAAGAGGTATTAAGTTTGCTCTGAACATTTTGTCTATACTGTTCAGTTAGCTCTTCTTTGCCTAACAAATGAGTAAAGTTTAGCAATTCCATAGGAAGGTGAGGCTCTTTTTCATGCCACCATTGGCCTTTTTCATCTTTACCAATATACTGAGCCATCTGCCCAGGAGTTTGAATAAGCTCAAATGTCTTACCATTACCCAAAGGAGTTTTGCAGCCTTTTCCTTCCACCCCTGCTCCATCGAAGGCAAAGCCACGTGGCGTAATGCTATCAAAAAAATCTATAGCTTTTAAGCTAGGAATATTTAAAGCAGGGAGGATGGTTTCTCCTAAATTAATAACTTTTAAGTGGAATAGATTTGTAAGATTCCTAAAATACTTCTTATTTGCGTCGTTATCTTCTTTTATAAGAATGCCAAATTCTAGATCGGAATAAGGAGTCATTTCTTCCCTAGCTAAGGAGCCAAAGCCTACCATTGCATATTCACAAGGTGGCGGGCCTAATACATCAAGCGCCTGATTAACTAGTAAGCTAAAAAAAGCCTTTATATCCTGAGCGATCTTACCGTAAAGATCTTTCACTTTTAGGAAAGAAGGAGTTTCTGGAAGAGATTGAATCATCCCCTCTATTTCTTCTCTAAAAATTTTTAAAGCTTGACGATTGCTCTTAAATTCTTTTCTTATTCTATTATTTTCTGAAACTTTTCCCTGACACGACTTGATAAGTAAATGTTGAGCTTTCAAAAGCTTTTCTTCAAAAAATTTCTTTTTGTCATCAGAAACAATTTGCAAAGCATAATTGTAAAGTCCTGCTCCTTGTAAAAGCCTTTTCGATGTGCCTTTATTAACATAAATATCACCCAATTTTTCTACATAAAGGGCTTCTTGAATAAGATCTTCCTGTTGAATAGCTAGTTTTAAAGCTAAGGTGTAGGCTTTTTCTTCAGCTAAAAAGCTGTTTCTAATTAGATGTTTCCATTCTTTACATACTAGCTTGACTTGGCACAAATCCTGAAGTTCTAATTTTTTAAATATTTTTAAAGCGATCGCTGTATAGACGCAAGTATCTTCTATAATATAGCTAGAATGCTTTCCTTTTTTCTCAAAGGCAGGAAATAGATGGGGATGGATAGGATAGATCTCTAAATTCATTCATTTTATCCTTATTAGCTAATTTCAAAATGCACTGCTCCTGCATAACCTTGACTCGTAAAGGAGAGTATAAAAAATTCATTTTAAAATGAACCTCCTAAAAAAATTAAAAAATGACAAGAAAAGAATTAATGTGGGAGCTTATAAGCTTATAGTGGCTCCAGGGTGTTTTGATGAGAATTATTTGATAAATACCTTACCTAGTAATCCTCTCAGATAATTAGGTGCATAAGTGGCATTTCGCCTAGCATCGGTAATCCCTCGGTCAGAATCCATGGTTCTTATTACATTAACAGCTAAGCGTCTGATTAAAGCTATGTTTTCAGCACTAAAGCCTACATCACTTAATGAAGCATCTTCTTTAAAAATCACGTCCATTACATGGTGCAAACTATTTTCTATCGCCCAGTGCGCTCGAATCCACTTGGCAAATTCTTTAGCCCCTGCTTTTCGGCTAGATCCATAATAGCGGATAGCTTGTTCTACTTTATCTGCTACCTTCCGTTCAGAACGTATTTCAATCATGGACTGCAAACGCCATTTCTCCCGTTGAGGAAGCCAATGTAAGGCATTGACTACACACACATGACGGCTTTCTATGCGACCACGATTTTTCTCATGAGTTTCCTCTCGAGTTATTCCCTCTACTCCCTGGTAATTAACTGCTTTTGCTTGCTCAAAGAAGTTATACGCTTCTGCTTTAAGATGGCTTTGGTTACCTTTAATTCCTACTATAGCAGGGAAATTGCATGAAGATTTTATTTACCATTTAGGATTTCCATCATGTAATCTTTATTCCAGCCGGCTTTTGCTCTCTTACCCTTAATTCCTGCTTTTGCTTGTGTATCAGCTTTTAGTAGATTCATCGTACATCTTTTCAAAACCGATAGATTTTGGGCACCATGGTCTTTACGGACTTTGCTTTTATCTTCTCGGTAAGAAACATCTAGCTGCTATAAAGCTTTCCCTAGCAAAGATCTGCTATAGCACCATAAAGCTTTTCTCCTATAAGTGATCTTGCGTGTTGGCGCTGTAATTAGGCATTTATCCCGCTTTCATCTATGTAAATCCTATTTTCTTCCGGAATGTTTTCTAGCTTTTGCCTAAATTCCTCTCTGCTTATTCTCATCTCTTTCCTTGTAAAAGGGTGTCTTTTTTTTAAAGTGATTTTCAGCCTTTTACAAGCATAAAAAACTGCAGCTATTGTCACTCCGAATGCCTCAGCTATTTCTCTAAGGTAGACATCAGGAGTTTGCTTTATATATAATTTTAGCTTTTCACTATCTATTTTACTGGGGCTCTGTCGTCTTTTTTTAGGAGCTAGACCACCTTGTTTTTTCCGCTTAATCCAGTTTGTTAAGGTGCGAACTGTTACGCCAAACACCTCACTAGCTGTGGCCATGGAGCCGCCATTCTCTATATAATTCAAAGCTTTTTTTCTTAAATCGTGTGAATATACCATGCCAATTGATTATACATACATCCTTAGAAAAATAGAATTTAAATAACTATATTAGGCCATTTACGCAACAAGGCTTAAAAAAAACAAGAGATCTAAGAGCCATTTCCTTAGATCTCTCGGATTTTAGCTACCTATTATCTATCATCAATGAGTACCTATTACCAAGTAACTGTTACGCCTCCAGCAAGGTTCCAGGCAGAAAAACGATCCCACACTTCACCAGAAAACTCAACATAGCCTTGCCAGCAGTTATAAAAGGTTTTAGCAATATTAACTGAACCTTCAAAACCGCTAGTTTTTTGGTGGACGCCTTTAATTCTAAATTGCGAGCCTAAGTTTTTAAAGTGGGCTTGGAAACGTTCTTGTAACAAGTTAAAGCGATATTTCCAGGCAGCATCGGCATTTAAATGAAGCTCCCACCAAGGTAGATTAGTGCTCAAGTGTGTTCCTAAATAACCCACAGAGGCACTGATGTTTTTGCCACGCACATGTAAGTTGAGTGATTGAGCTCCATGTTCGCTAAGAGCATGGCGACGGTAAGAAGCATGTTCTAGTCGTGCAAAAGGCTGAACATAGAAGTTCTCGTAACCTAAATTTAGGCCAAGTTCTGTAAAAGATGTCCATTCGCTGACTCTAGCTTTTCCTCTAGCTTTTCTCGTAAGGTTACCCACATCAATAGAACGTTTGACTCTTACGCAGTCGGCACCAAGAATTGTTCCAGAAAAAGAATAGAAGTGGGGATTATTCCACATGTAGTAAATAGCTCCTTGCCAATTATTACCCTTGCCATGCCCATTTTGCTTAAAATGAATATGGTCTTTTTCATAAGAACCGGCAATACCAACCGTTAGCCACGAGTTTAAGAAATTAAAATTTAATGGCTTTTGGGCACCAAAGGTAATATTGAAATCATCCATTCTATAACCTTTAGCTCCATGAGAGTTACGTAGACGGCTCTGGCCTCCGCCTACAGCTCCCCACAATCTATATTCATCACAGTTTTCTCCACATTGTAAGCCTAAGCTATCATTGATGATAGGTTGGTACATCCTACGAATAAATGTTTGGGAAGCTGTTTGATTGGGCTGCATTAAATTAGCATATTGCTCACCAGACAAATCATTGAGAGCTTCTCTTTGTTCCTTAGAAGAAAGATTAGAGAGGTTATTAATGACCAGCGCTTCATCGGCAGATCCTGTATTAGTAGAGCTCCATTGCTGAGCGATGTGTCTCTCATTATAGGTAGAGGCAGAAAATGAGGCACTCATCAAATTGCCCAAAGGGCAAATTAAAGTACAACTACTCAAGCAAATTGTTAAAAGGGCTTTTAAATTATTTTTCATACGCATGTCCTATGCTGGTTGATAATGGAAAAACTCACTGATAGGTTTTTTTTAAATTTATCTCAAGAAAAAATTGATAAAGAGGAGGATGAGGCTGATTTGCTTTATTTGCTTTCTTAGCTCTAAGCTTGTTTTGGAGGTTATTTTCTTAATAAATAATTTAGGGGAGAAAACGATTTTTATCCTGTTCTTTTGGGAGCAAGCAGCTATTTTGCAAGAAAAAACGTTGACGATTTTGAGCGATTAATCGATACATCCAATTATATAAAAAAGAAGGAAGAAAGGAAATCCAGCCAATAAGCTTCCATCTTCCGCCTAATAGCCATAAAACTTGCAAGGCAGCTTGCCCCCATAAATAAACTTCTTTTTGAGAGGAAGCATAATTTTTAAGAAGAATTAAAGAATCGGCTGTATGAACCTTTCTAGGCAGAGTTCCTAGCAGCTTTTCTGCCGTTAAGCCTTGTAAAGGTGCAAAGAGAAATAGTTGCTTGGTATCATGTTTTATAAGGAAATATACAACATGGCTGCAGAGGGCACAGGTGCCATCATAAAAAATTAAATGTTTATCCATGCTGTTTTTTTTTCATCCATCGCTTAAGAAAGGCAAAACAAAGCTCTAAGAGCTAGTTATCTAGATATAATTTTTAATATTAATAAAGGTGTTTCATAAGCAAAAAATTATCAAGTAAAAATATCAATCGTATTTCCAGTGATCTGGCATGCAAGCATCTGCTGAGTAATCAACGCGCTAGCAAGCGGCAAGCTCGCTGAGAGGGTTAAAATCTTAAACATGCTCACGATAAAGTGAAGCTTAAGAAAGGAGTGTTTTTCATCATATCTTTAACTCCCTCTTAAAAGTCCTGATCTTTGAGCCTTTCTTTAAAAAATGCTTTGAAGCCTAGTTTGTATTCAATAGGCTAATCAGAGTAGTTTTTTTACGCTTTTTTTCATGAAAAAAGTTAAAGTTGTTGTTCTCTGGATGGAAAATTGTAAAAAATAGGAAAAACTTTTTAATCAATCCTATCCACCTAAGCAGCTAGCCATATTCATAGAGGCCTTCCTACTGGCCTTTATTCTTAGGGAGTTTTGAGCAAATAAGCCTCTTCAAATGCTTTTCCCACAATCGATTGGGCTTCATCTAATATTTGCTCTAAATGCTCTTGACCTCGAAAACTTTCTCCATAAATCTTGTAAATGTCTTCTGTCCCTGAAGGGCGAGCAGCAAACCATCCATTTTCGGTAACGACCTTTACCCCTCCTATGGCAGCACTGTTTCCTGCTGCATGAGTAAAGATACCCTGGATAGCTTCGCCTGCTATTTCCTTTGCTTCTATCTGCAAGGCAGAAAAGTTTTTTAATATCTGTCTTTGCTTAAGACTGGCGGGTGCTTCTACTCTATCATAAGCAGGGTTTCCAAATTCACGGGTTAAATCCTGATAAATTTCACCTGGGTCTTTACCTTGTTTGGCCGTCATTTCAGCAGCTAATAAGGCCAGGATAATCCCATCTTTGTCCGTCGTCCAGGTTTTTCCATCTAAACGAGCAAAAGAGGCACCAGCACTTTCTTCGCCACAAAAACTTAAAGATTCATTAAGAAGGCCATCGACAAACCATTTAAACCCTACTGGTACCTCATAAATTTTTCGATTTAATTGAGTGGCCACACGATCAATCATTTGGCTGCTGACGAGCGTTTTGCCTACTGCCGCCCCGGGATTCCATAAAGGCCGATGTTGAAAAAGATAAAAGATGGCGGCAGCGAGATAATGATTAGGGGGAAGTAAGCCTGAACTTTTAGTGACAATGCCATGTCTATCGTGATCTGTATCGCAGGCAAAAGCGACATCAAAGCGATTTTTTAAATTGATTAGCCCTTGCATAGCATAGGCTGAAGAGGGATCCATACGAATTTGACCGTCCCAGTCTAGAGTCATAAATTGGAAGGTTGGATCAATTGTCTTGTTAACTAGGGTAAGGTTTAGCTTGTAACGTTCTGCTATAGGCTCCCAATAATGAATTCCCGCTCCACCTAGCGGATCTACTCCCAATTTTATCTGGGATTTTTGAATAATCTCCATATTGATTACATTTTTAAGATCGCCAACATAGGCTTCAAGATAGTCATAGCGTTTAGTGGTAGACAAGCTTAAAGCTTTTTCATAAGAAATTCTCTTAAGGCCTCTTAGCTCATTGCGCATTAGCTCGTTGGCTTTTGTTTCAATCCATTGGGTAATATGAAGGTCAGCAGGTCCTCCGCTAGGCGGATTATATTTGATGCCACCTTGACTGGGGGGGTTATGGGAAGGGGTAATGACGATACCATCGGCTAAATTTTTGGTGCGATGGCGGTTATAAGACACTATAGCATGGGAGATAACGGGCGTAGGTGTATACTCTTCTCCTTCAGCTAGCAAAATTTCTATTCCATTGGCTGCTAATACTTCTAGAGCACTCATTAAAGCTGGCTTAGAAAGCGCATGCGTATCCATGCCCAGAAATAAAGGGCCATCAATTCCTTGCTGCTTGCGATACTGGCAAATCGCCTGGCTAATAGCTAGAATATGATGTTCATTGAAGCTTTTTTGCAATGCAGAACCACGGTGGCCCGATGTTCCAAAAGCTACCTGTTGAGCGGTGTCTAGGGGATCGGGCTTTTCAGCGTAATAAGCTGTGATAAGTTGGGGTATATTTACAAGCTTATCAGAAGGACTGATTTTTCCGGCTAGTGGGCTGACTCTCATTTATTTCCTCTTCATATTGTATGATAGCATGTTAGCTTAAAATTGTATTAGACCCTGCATGAAATTCCTTACTGCAGAAAGGCTTTTAATTTTAACTCGCACCAATAAAATAGTTTATTAGCTTTTTAACCTTTTTCGTTTAAAGGATTCTCCAAGCGGCTTATGGGTGCCAGCTTTGAAGCTTAATATGGCTTTTAAAATATTTTATGTATATAAAATTTATAGGCAACCTTGCAAAAATGTCAAGATGTAGATAAAGTGTGTCCAAGATAAAAAGCAACCCTATCTGCTAAAAAGATAAAGATTCTACAAAATTTTTTTGCGTTAATTTGAAGAATACAGAAAGCATACTAGAGGAGCCTCTATGAAAAATACATACAATCCTGTCCCCTCCACTCTGGCAGTATCCACTCATCTCCAAACGGAAGCAAGTCATAAAATTTCTCAAGTTCTCAATCCCTTAATTGCGGATGCTTTTGCTTTATATGTAAAAACAAAAAGCTATCATTGGCATATGTTTGGCCCTCACTTTCGCGATTATCATCTCTTGATGGATGAGCAAGCCGAGCAGATCTTTGCGATGATCGATGTCCTTGCAGAAAGGGTACGTAAGCTTGGAGCTCTTACCATTCATTCTATCAAACAGATTAGTCAATTGCAAAATGTGCAAGATGATGACGAGCCATCCTTTGAAGCTATCCAGATGCTTAAGCGTTTAGAAGAGGAAAATAGAAACTTGGCTGCTCGCATGCTTGCTGCCCATAAAGTTTGTCAAGAGTATCAAGATGTGGCCACGACTAGTATCCTTGAAGTTTATATCGACGAGGCCCAGCGGCGAGCCTGGTTTCTTTTCGAAACGCAGCAAAGCTAAATCCTTTGCTGATCAGGCCTTAAGATACCGTAAAGTTGGGGGAGCTATTGACGTGGATCTCCAAAAACGCTTTATTCTTGGCTTTTGTGCTTTCTTCTTAAAAAATAATTTAAAGCTGGTTGATTTTTCTGCAAAGAAAATCCTAGAAAGTAAGAAAAGGCTTTTTGAAGATTATAAGAATAAGCTCCTAACTTAAGGTAGAAACTAATGAGTAAGATTTAAAGGGGATAAAAAAGTTTCATCTGCCTGAATTTCCTTAATCTATTCATAGCTAACCATCAAAAAAAAGTTGATTTGAATTCGGAAATAAAAGATTTATTGTTCATTCTTTCATTTATCTAGACAAAGTGGCTCGTCTCAGATAAAAGGATAAAGAAAAATTTGAATAAATAGGTAGGGGTGCCAGCAAAGTAGCTGGTGTCTATTATCTTTTTAGGAATTGAAAAAGATGAACAAAATTTACAAATCAGCCTTTTTTATTGTTTCTCTCCTTGCCATCTTCCTCGTAGTAGGATGGTTTGTGCATAATAGCGATATCGCTGTGCTCAATCCTAAAGGAGCGATCGCTCAAAGAGAACTGGACTTAATCATTCAAGCAACTCTTCTGATGTTGATCGTGGTTATTCCAGTATTTATCCTGATGATTGCTATCGCTTGCCGCTATAGAGCCAGCAACTCCAAAGCAAAATATACACCCGATTGGGATCACAGCCATCTTGTTGAGTTTATCTGGTGGGCAATTCCTTTTGTAATTGTTCTGGTCCTTTCGGTTATCACTTGGAAAAGTAGTTTTGAATTAGATCCTTTCAAGCCGCTACAGGCAAGCACTAAGCCTCTGACCATACAAGCTGTAGCTCTACAGTGGAAATGGCTATTTATCTATCCTGAGCAGAAAATTGCTACGGTAAACTTTCTTCAGTTTCCCAAAGATACACCCCTTAATTTTGAAGTCACTGCTGACGCTCCTATGAATGCATTTTGGATCCCGCAACTGGGGGGGCAAGTGTATGCGATGCCCGGCATGAAAGCAAAGCTACATCTTATAGCGCATGAACTAGGCAGCTTTAGAGGCTCTTCTGCAAACTTTAGTGGAGAAGGCTTTGCTGGCATGAAATTTACGGCTAAAGCCACTTCATCCGAAGATTTCGAGCAATGGATAGAAAAAGCAAAGCAATCACCTAAGCAACTTAGCTTAAACGAGTATAAAAAATTAATCCTACCCACTCAAAATTCCTCCGCAGAGACCTATATTTTGCAAAAAGAAAATTTGTTTGATTGGATCATTATGAGCTACATGATGCCCATGGGCTCAAATCCAAGCAAAAGCGATGCCTCTTTAGAATAATTAGTAAGTATTTGATCTTAATCCATATAGGGAAATGACATGTTTGGAAAATTAAACCTTGAAGCTTTCAAGCACGACCCCATTGAAAGTGGTGCGGGTATAGGCATGGCTATAGCTGGCTTAATGATTGTTGCTCTCTTATTTTATTTCCGTAGGTGGAAATGGCTCTGGAATGAATGGTTAACCTCATTGGACCATAAAAAAATTGGCATGATGTATATCATTGTCTCTCTTTTAATGCTATTCAAAGGCGTGGTAGATGCTTTGATGTTACGGGCTCAGCAGATACTCGCAGTAGGGGAATCGCAGGGCTTTTTGACCTCTTCCCATTTCCAGCAAGTATTCTCTGCTCATGGTACCACTATGATTTTCTTTGTGAGCATGGGAGCCGTGTTCGGCTTGTTGAACTTAATCGTGCCTTTACAGATAGGGGCTCGGGATGTGGCTTTTCCTTTTATGAATTCCTTGAGCTTTTGGCTGTTTGCAGCAGGTGCATTTTTGGTCAATCTTTCCCTTGTTATAGGAAATTTCTCGGCGACAGGATGGTTAGCTTACCCACCTCTTTCAAGTCTACAGTACAGCCCTGATGTAGGCGTAGATTACTGGATATGGAGTATACAGATTGCTGGTATGGGCAGCTTGCTCTCGGGAATTAATTTCTTAGTGACTATTTTAAAGATGCGTTGCCCTGGCATGACGCTGATGAAAATGCCTTTATTTACCTGGAGTGCTTTAAATAGCATGGTTTTAGTCATTTTTGCTTTTCCAATTTTAACAGCTACCCTTGGCATGTTGAGCTTAGATCGTACCGTAGGAACCCATTTTTTCACGGCCGATTTTGGAGGCAACCCTATGATGTATATCAACCTCATCTGGGCCTGGGGGCATCCCGAAGTTTATATTCTCATGTTGCCAGGTTTTGGAATTTTCTCAGAAGTTGTGGCAACTTTTTCACATAAGCGCTTATTCGGCTATACCTCCATGGTATGGGCGCTAGCTTCCATTACTTTTCTATCTTTTATCGTGTGGCTGCATCACTTCTTTACGATGGGAGCAGGGGCCAATGTTAACGCCTTCTTTGGCATTATGACCATGCTTGTTGCTATTCCCACGGGCGTAAAAATTTTTAACTGGCTATTTACTATGTGTAGAGGACGTATTCAATTTTCACGGCCTATGCTTTGGTTTTTAGGTTTCGTAGTCATCTTTACGAGTGGAGGCATGACAGGTGTGTTAATGTCTGTGCCTGCTGCTGATTTCCAGGTGCATAATAGCTTATTTTTGGTAGCCCATTTTCATTCCATGGTCATTGGAGGCGTCTTATTTGCTTTTTTCGCCGGCCTTGCTTATTGGCTTCCTAAGTTTTTAGGGTTCAAATTGCATGAAAAGCTGGGAAGATATGCTTTTTGGTGTTGGATTATAGGTTTTTTCTTGGCCTTCATGCCGCTCTATCTCATTGGCTTAATGGGAGCCACCCGCCGTTTAAACCATTATGAGGAGGCCACTGGCTGGCATCCCTTATTTGTGATTGCCGGGGTAGGCGTTTGCATCATTATCGGTGGCGCTTTCCTCCAATTTTTACAACTTATGGTAGGTGTGATCCAACGAAAACAAAATAAGGTGGGTAATGATCCCTGGAATGGTAGAACATTGGAATGGTCCATTTCTTCTCCTCCACCCATTTATAATTTTGCTATGATCCCTGAAGTGAACGAACGCGATCCTTATTGGGCTAAAAAACAGGCGCATGTGCTGGATGCAAAGAAGCCTTGTTATCAAGATATTCATCTACCTAAAAACTCTGCAATGGGTATCTATGTGGCTAGCTTTAGCCTCCTCTTTGGCTTTGCGGTTATTTGGCATATTTGGTGGCTTGCTCTCTTGAGCTTGCTAGGCACTATAATAGGCACCCTTATACGTCTCTTAGATGATAATACCGACTACTACCTATCAGCTGCAGAGGTAGAAAAAATAGAGTTAGCACATGCCAGGAGTAGGGGATAGCTATGACAGATTTAACGACGCTTTCATCCATCAATCATGCGGACTCTTCTCAAGCCACCTCTGCTAAAACGCTCTTTGGCTTTTGGATCTACTTAATGACCGACTGCATTTTGTTTGCCACCTTTTTTGCTACCTATGCCGTGCTGCACAATAGTACATATGGTGGACCTTCTGCTGGTCAATTGTTTAGCCCTACCTTTGCTTTGATAGAAACTCTTATCTTATTAACCAGCAGCTTTACCAGCGGATTGGTTATGTTAGCGGCTCACCGACAAGAAAAAAATAAGACGTTAAGCTATTTAAGCTTAACATTTTTATTAGGGCTATCCTTTTTGATCCTGGAAATAATGGAATTTAACTATCTTATCCAGGAGGGACATAGCTGGCAAAAAAGTGCTTTCCTTTCAGCCTATTTCACCTTGGTTAGTACCCATGGCTTGCATATTCTAGCAGGCTTACTATGGATAGTAGTCCTGGGAATGCAAATTTTGTCACGGGGTTTGAGCGCAAATACGCTTAGACGATTAGCTTGCTTTAGCATGTTTTGGCATTTTTTAGATATTATATGGATTTTTATCTTCACCTTTGTCTACTTAATGGGAGCGCAGTAACATGAAAGATAATCTTTATCCTATAAAAACTCCGCAAGCTTCTAGGCATGGAAGCTTTAAATCCTATGGAATAGGCTTTGCTTTATCCCTAGTATTGACTTTAGCTGCCTATATAATTGTCCAGGAACATTTATTAACCGGTAAAGTTTTAGTTGTTGCCCTGGTTAGCTTAGGAGTCATGCAAGCTCTAATCCAGCTTTTATTTTTTCTTCATCTTAAAGAAGAGAATAAGCCCCGCTGGAATCTAGTGGCTTTAGCTTTTATGATAGGGGTGATTGCCATTTTAGTAGTCGGCTCGCTATGGATTATGAATGATTTAGATGAAAGATTGATGTCTATGCAAGCGATGTTTCACCCCAGCGAATAGAAAATATGACTCTAACCTCTAGGATTAAATCATAAGGCTATTTAAGACGATGACCATTAAAACTTATTACATGTTGACTAAGCCTGGCATCATAGCAGGTAATGCGGTAACAACCTTTGGCGGCTTTATGCTTGCTTCAAAAGGACCTTTTAACTTCTGGCTGTTTTGCTGGACTCTGCTGGGTCTATCTTTAGTGATTGCCTCAGCATGCGTGTTTAACAACTATATGGATCGAGAGATAGATAAGAAAATGGCGAGGACTAAAGATCGAGCGCTTGTTAAGGGTCTGGTCTCTAAACAAAACGCACTCCTATTTGGTACTTTTCTTGGTTTGTTAGGAATGGGCGTGTTAGCTTTATATGTTAATTTTTTGACAGCCATGATAGCTCTAACTGGTTTTTTATTCTATGTAGTCGTGTATGGCCTATCGAAATATAGATCTTCTTATGGCACGGTAATAGGAAGCCTAGCAGGAGGCGTCCCTCCCGTTGTAGGTTATTGCGCGGCCAGCAATCAATTAGACTTAGGTGCTTTCCTCCTGTTTACCATTATGGTCCTATGGCAAATGCCCCATTTCTTTGCGATTACCCTCTATCGCCTAGAGGATTATGCTGCCGCCTCCATCCCAGTTTTGCCGCTTGAAAAGGGTATATACACGACCAAAATACAAATGTGGTTATATATCATGGCTTTTATCTTGGCGACTGTCATGTTAACGTTCATGGGATATACTGGCTATGCCTATTTAACCGTGGCTGTCCTGATGGGGTTAATGTGGTATGTGTTATGTTTAAAAGGTTTTAAAAGTGATAACGACAAGCAATGGGCCCGCCAAATGTTTTTATTTTCTATCGTAGTGATTATGGTCGAATGTTTCATGATGGCTATCGATAGGGTTTAAAAGGAAACAGATACTTGGCTAACCAACCCGATACCTCTGCTTGGCTATCTTGTAAAAGAGTTTAAGAATCAAGATAATCATTTCTACAGCATTTTTCGCTAGCAAATAGCAAGGATAGATAGACAGTATTAACAGTAACTAAGAATTTATTTTAAGATTCAAGCCTAAAAACTATAAAAGAATCCATTAATGCTAAAAGACAAAGAAATAGCCAAAAAAAAATTACCTTCGCGATTTTAGGTTTATCTCCTTGCTTTTTTAAAGGTGTAAATAGATTTATGAACGAAAAAGGTTGATAGGGTTTAAAAATCTTTGGAGAAAAATTGTTAAATTTTTTTGCAGCAGCATATCTAAAGCTTCCTAGAGGATTAAAACCTATTTCTCACTAATTTTACTAAAGTCTAGCAATTGAGAGAACATGTCAAAAACGCGCTGCAGCAAAGCTATACGGTTGTCTCGCAATTTTAGATCATCCGCCAAGATTTTAACTTCATCAAAAAGCTGGGCTAAAGCTGGTTGGATATCTGCAATTAGTTCGTAAGCTTTATCATAATCATGCAAGGTAATTGCCTGAGTGAGTTGCATCTGCTTTTGACCTAGCAAAGCATCCAAGTTCTTCTCAGCATTTTCTTTAAGTAATTCTTTTGAAAAAGCGGCACTTGGAATGTTTGCTAATTGGCCTTTAGCTCTTTTATAAACTTCAAAGAGAAGAGGAAACTTTTTGTTGGTTTGCCTAAAATGGTGAAGGGATTTAGCTTTGCAAAAAGTATCGTAGATATCACTAAAGTTAGAAGAAAGAGAAGCTTCGATTTCATCTTTAGAAAGATCATATTCTTGGAAAACTGATTTAATACGGTTGGTAATAAAAGCTTCTATCTCTTGTAATAAATGCTCTCTATCTTTTATTAGAGCTTCAGGGAAATGATCAAAACATTGCCGGAAGACCTCCATTAAGGGTAGACGGTAGCAGCCATTGATAAGCATTTTAATCACGCCGAGAGTCTGGCGCCTTAGCGCATAGGGGTCACTAGAAGAGGTAGGCTTAAGATTCACACAATAGCAACCGATTAAATTATCGATTTTGTCAGCAAGACTTACTAAGGTGCCTGTAAGGGTTTGGGGTAAAGGGGCGTTTTCTCCTCGCGGCATCCAATGTTCATCTAGGGCTTCGGCTACCTCGGGATCCTCGCCTGAAGCTAGCGCATAGTATTTTCCTATTGTACCTTGTAGGTTGGGAAATTCATAAACCATTTCCGAGGCTAAATCGGCTTTACATAACCAAGCTGCTCGTTTAGCTTTTTCCAAGCTACCTTTGTTAAGCAATTTTTGCAAAATCTCTACATGAGAGACAATCCGTTTAACCTTATCCCATACGCTCCCTAAGTGAGCTTGGAAAGTCACTTGTTTAAGCTTTTCATTGTAAGAATCTAAGGATACTTTCAAGCCCTGCTCATATAAAAAAGCTCCATCAGAGAGCCTAGCTGATAAGACACGCTCATTACCAGCCCGTATATAATCCGAAGGATTGTTGTCAGCGGTAATAATGAAGATGTTTTGCAGTTGCCCTTGGGCATCGGTAACAGGGAAATATTTTTGATGTTCCACCATCTCAGAAATCAATACTTCTTTAGGAACCTTAAGAAAAGAGGCATTGAAGTAGGCATAAGTTACTTGGGGCCACTCCACCAAGTTCAAAACTTGGGGGATGACAGCCTCTCGACAGATAATCTTTGCTTGTAAAGAGTGTTCTAGCTTATCTAGGGCAGCAATGATGGTATTTTCTCTTTCCCCCATATCTACCATCACCTGATGTTTCTTTAAAATTTCCACATACTCTTGGGCTTTATTAAGAGCAAAAGCTTCAGGGGACAGCTGACGATGCCCAAAGGATTTCCGACCAGCCTGAATATTGCCCACGCTAAAGGGGATGATATGAGGGCCATGAAGGCAGGTGATCCAGCGCAGAGGACGTGCGTAAGAAATTTCAAGAGAACCCCAGCGCATTTTTTTAGGAAAATCGAGGCTTAAAATGAGACTAGGTAAGCTTTTAGCTAAGATTTGCGCTGTCGGTATTCCTGGTGTTTGCATGGAGGCAAATAGATAATCGATTCCTTTGATTTGTTGAATGCGCACCGAGCCGTAGGGAGCTTCACGGATAGTAGCCAAGGAAATAGGGGAAATGCCAAGCGAGCGAAAGAAACCTTCACCTGCTGGTTTTAATTGCCCATCGCTATCATAGGCTTGCTCTAAAGAGGGCCCTTTTTTTTCTAGGATTTGCGGGGGCTTAAGGTAAGGAAGATCTTCAACATACAAGGTCAGGCGGCGAGGAGTTCCATAAGTTTTAATGTCTCCATAAGCAATACCTTCTTTATTTAAAAAAGCTTTAAATGCTTTTTCTAGATTTTGACAGCCCAAGCTGACAAATGAAGCGGGGAGCTCTTCAGAGCCAATTTCTAAAAGAAAAGCCTCTTTTTTATTAGTATCGAGCATTTCCCTTTCTTCTTCTTTAGAAGGCGTAGGAGCTATAATCTCTTCCTTTCCCGCTGGTGGCGCAGAGTTAAATTTGCCTAGTAAAGGGTAGTTAAGTTGTTCGCGGCTCTTGGTATAACTTTCGGCAATTTGCTTAGTAAGATTACGTATACGGGCAATATAACCTGTTCGCTCAGTAACAGAAATGGCGCCCCGTGCATCCAGAATATTAAAAGCATGCGAAGCTTTCATGACAAAATCATAGGCCGGCAGCGGCAAGCCTGCAGCCATTAATGCTTGAGCCTCTTTCTCAAAATCATTAAAGTGTCGAAACCACATTTCGGTTGAAGCGTTTTCGAAATTGTAATGGCTCCATTCGACTTCATTACGATGATAAATATCTTTATAGGTAATCTCTTCATTCCATTGTAAATCAAAGATGTTATTGACTTTTTGTAGATACATGGCCAAACGTTCAATCCCATAGGTAATCTCACCGGTGATGGGTTTTAAATTGAGCCCCCCCACGCATTGAAAATAAGTAAATTGGGTAACTTCCATTCCATCCATCCAGACTTCCCATCCTAATCCCCAAGCTCCTAGTGTAGGGGCCTCCCAATCATCATGCACAAAGCGGATATCATGCTCACTTAAGTTAAAGCCAATAGCTTCTAAGGATTTTAGATATAGATCCTGGATATGCGAGGGTGAGGGCTTGAGAATCACCTGGTATTGAAAATAGTGTTGAAGGCGGTTGGGATTGGTTCCATAACGTCCATCTGCAGGGCGGCGTGAGGGTTCAATGTAAGCTGCACGATAAGGCTCGGGACCTAAGCAGCGTAGAAAGGTGGCAGGGTTAAAGGTCCCGGCTCCTACTTCAAGATCATATCCTTGATGGATAATACATCCTTGCTGTTCCCAAAAAAGCGAGAGACGTCTTAAAACTTCCTGAAAGGTAATCATGTAGATACTCATTTTTTATAAAAGGCATGATGTTATCTTATTTAAGAAAAATAACGCTACATTTTCATCATCTTCACTTCTCTCTTAATTGTTTTCCCTTTTATTTTTTATTATATAGCCCTAAAGTTCTCTACTTGCGCTTTTCGTCTTGTAAATAGCTTAAACTGAACCCTCCCTAGCTAGGAAATCATAAAAATCGAGGAAAAAAACTTCTAAATAACCAATAAATAGCTTTATAAATTTTTAGACGTATGGATAACTTTTTTTATTCTTACCAGGGAAACTGGCCTTTAATAAAGGAGGTAAGGCACTTTCTCTTATCCCAACAAGCAAGTTTTAAGCAGGCTCTACAGATTTTTAGTAGGCTTGTTTTTTTAACGCCAGCTAAAATAATTAGTAAGGAATTAACTAGTAGTTATTTAATACATATGGTATGCTGCATTATAAATAAAATTATTAATTGAGAAAATAATGACAAATTTTTGTGACCTAACCTATTCAGAGCTTGTAGATTGGCTAGAAACTTATGAGGAAAAAAAGTTTCATGCGCGCCAACTCTTTGAATGGGTGTATAAAAAATCGATCCTAGATTGGGATTTGATGTCTAACCTCAGTAAGCCTCTGCGTGAAAAGCTAAAAAAGGGCTTGCTTTTGCCTACTTTGCAATTGGTAAAAATCACCCCTTCTACCGACTTGGAAACCTATAAATTTCTCTGGAAGTTAAGGGATGGTAATCTGGTCGAATCAGTACTGATCTGCTCTGGTGAGCGTCGTACTGTTTGTGTCTCCTCGCAAGTAGGATGTCCTGCTAACTGCGCCTTTTGCGCTTCGGGAAAACAAGGTTTTTTTCGTAATCTACGACCTGGGGAAATTGTCGAGCAGATCGTGCAGATTAACCATTGGTTAAAGCAAAAAGAAGAACGTGTTTGCCATGTGGTCTACATGGGGATGGGTGAGCCTCTTAAAAATTATGAGGCCGTGATGAAATCGATCCATCTCATCATTGATGAGGAAACCCTTAATATTTCTCAGAGAAGGATTACGGTCTCTACGGTAGGAATCGTAGATGGAATCAAGCGTTTAAGCACCGAAAACCTTAAAGTCAATTTGGTTCTTTCTCTTCATGCTCCTAATCAAAATATTCGCAAAAAGATTATTCCCTATGCGCGCAAATATCCTTTAGAGGATATTTTAGCTGCTATGGATGAGTATAGTATGAAAACGAAGCGCGATATTACCTATGAATACACTCTGCTTGCGGGTATCAATGATCATCCTGATCATGCGCATGAATTGGCCCATCTATTAAAAGGCAAACAATGTACAGTTAATTTAATTCCCTACAATCCTATTCCAAATGTTAGGCTGCAGCGGCCTGATAGGAAAGCGATTAAAGAATTTAGAAGCGTTTTATTTGGATGCAAGATCGTTAACACTTGCCGCTACACCAAAGGTGATGATATTGCGGCAGCCTGTGGGCAATTGGCCATGCAGCAGCAGAATTTACCAAAGCCTGCTTTAGCGATGATGCCAGAGTAAACACAAGCGATCTGCTTTTTAATCAATTAAGGGGGATGCTTTAAGCAACTGCTAATCCAGCAGTAGGCTTCCGGTATCATTGTTAAAAAAAGCTTAGGAGGTCAATTTATCATGATGAAACCCACCTATGAAGATCTTTTCATACTTGTCCAGCATCAGAGCCAGATGGTTTTTGAGCAGGAACAGACGATTAAACGTCTTGAAAAGCGCATTCTCGAGCTTGAAATAATGCTAAATCTTCCTCCCAGCAATCGCTCTAAATCGCCTAGATCTGAGCAAAAGAAAAATCGTCGGTCTCCTAAAAGAGGAGCTAAACCTTAAGTATAAAGGTTGTTCCGACTTTTACTCCCTCCAGAAAAAATCAAGGCTATCATTCTTTCATTTTTGTCTATCGGCCAGTTTGGTGGATCCAGCTAAACCAGCAATCACTCCTTTAATCTTTGGCAGGATGGCATAGAAAAAGATGGCAAGAGAAAATTCTTAACCTTTAAAAATGGACTTCACTCAAGCGGTTGATGGATAAAATAGGCAGCGCTAGGGCCTAACCACCTGGCGGTAAAGCTTTTTAGGGAAGAATTATTTAAGTTTTCTCTTACTAAACGGCTACCTTTAAAAAGGGGTGAAAAGCCTTAAAAGGAGGTTTTTTCCTGGCTTTCTAGGGAGGAAGGAAAAAGCATTTTTATTTATTAGGTTGCTTAAGATAAGAAGCTCCCTTTAAAATTACGCTCTGCAATAAAAGGTGTTTATGTCTTTTGATCTCAAAAAACTCGATCTTTTTCCTACCCAGCCTGGTGTTTACTTGATGAAGGGGGAGCAAAATGAGATTCTTTACGTGGGCAAAGCTAACAATTTGCGCCAACGGGTCAAACAATATTTTGCTGCAGGTAGAGATGGGCGTCTAATGGTCCCTTTTTTAATTGCAAAAGTTGAAGAAATTGATACGATTGTTGTTAATTCAGAAAAAGAAGCTTTGTTGTTAGAAAACAATCTGATTAAGCAATACCAGCCTAGATATAATGCTTTACTCAAAGATGATAAAAGTTATATTGCTTTAAAAATTAACAATCGACATCCCTGGCCTATGGTCAGCCTTATACGGTATCGGGGTAAACCTAAATCCGATGGTTACTATTTTGGACCTTATACGAGTGCCCTAGCTGCTCGCCATACTTTAGGTTTAATTCAACGTATCTTTCCCTTAAGGCAATGTTCTGATCAGGAACTCGTCCGGCGCCATCGTCCCTGTATTCTTTACGATATCAAGCGTTGCATAGCCCCTTGTGTCAATAAATGTACAAAAGAAGAGTATAATCATTACATGGATGGAGCTATCAAGTTTTTGAGGGGGCAAGATAAGGAAGTTTTGCAAGACTTAAAAGCTGAAATGGAGCGTCAGTCGGAAGCTTTAGAGTTTGAAAGGGCAGGAGAGATTTTACAGACCATTCGTCAGATTGAGAGAACGATTGAAACGCAAAAAGTAGATAAGCCTCTCGGGGAGGATGCCGATGCTTTTGGAATTTTTCGCCAAGGTGATGAGGCCATTCTTTGCCAGCTTTTATTTAGGGCAGGTAAGCTTGTAGGATCAAGGCGCCATAACTTTAGTCAGATCGCTCAAAATGATCATGAGTTGCTCGAATCTTTCCTATTACAAAATTATGATGAGCAGGCTGAATTGCCTCATGAAATTTTACTTTCCGCGCCTGTTGATAACCCGTCGGCTATTGCTGAAATTCTCTCTAGCCAAAGAAAAAGAGGAGTACGCATTTATCATCCGCAGAGGGGTAACAAATTAGCGATGGTTGAAATGGCTATCGCTAATGCCAAAGCTTCTTTTCATCAAGAAAAAGATTTGCAAGCTGTTAGGGAGCGAACCTTATTAGAAATGGAAGAGAGGTTCCATTTGAATAGGTATCCTGAGCGCATCGAATGTTTTGATATTTCTAATATGGCAGGCACCACCATTGTCGCTACGATGGTTGCTTTTACTAATGGTCAAAAAGACTCCAATCGTTATCGCAAGTATAAGATTCGTACGATCGATCAATCGAATGACTATGCTTCTATGCAAGAGGCTTTAAATAGACGTTATCTAAGAGCTAAAGAAGAAAATGACTTACCTGATTTGTTGATAGTGGATGGAGGAAAAGGACATCTTAACATGGCTTTAAAGCTGCTAGCCGATTTAGATATCGCCACGGTCGATGTGATCGGCTTAGCAAAAGAAAGAGGGCGACACGATCGCGGCATGACAGAAGAGCAGGTGTTCTTGCCAGGCGTTAAAGATCCCCTTTTATTGCATAAGACCTCACCTGTTTTGTTTTTACTCCAGCAAATTCGTGATGAAGCTCACCGTACGGCCATCACCTACCATCGCCATTTAAGAACAAAAAAAACAATTAAAAGTTCCCTCGATGATATTCCCGGCATAGGTCCTAAAAAACGTGCTTTGCTGCTAAAGCATTTCGGTAGTGTTAAAAAAATAAGGGAAGCTACCCTAGAAGAGATCTCGCAACTTCCCCGCCTTACCCAAAAAGATATAAAAGCTTTAACCGAATATTTAAAAAATGCTAAGTAATGGGGCTGCTTATTAAAAATTAAGGAATCATTCTTTTTTGATTGAATAAATTCAGTGCTCTCCGTTAATATGCCTTCTTCACTAATCCCGATGGGATATTAGCTCAGTTGGTTAGAGCGCCACGTTGACATCGTGGAGGTCAGCTGTTCGAGTCAGCTATATCCCACCATTTTATGGTTATGACTAATCCGCTAAAAACTCTAAGACAATCGGCTGCAGAGTTATTAGCGCTTGCTATTTGTAGCCTTTTTCCAAAAGCACAGCTATTCCAAGGCGAGGCTACAGATCTGGGCTTCTACTACGATTTTTTTCTTCCCGAAGCTATTACTCACGAGCAATTCTTGTATATCGAAGAGCGCATGCGTGACTTTATGCGGCAAAGCCTGCCCTTCAAGCCTATGGAAATGATGCGCAAAAATGCTATCGAGCTATTTAAACATCAGGGGCAAACCCTTAAAGTTATTTTATTAAAGGCTTGTGCAGAGACTTTAGTGCATGTTTGTCAAGTGGGTGAGTTTTACGATTGGGTGGCACCTCCTTTTGTTGAGACGACTAAGCAGGTGGGAGCCTTTAAATTATTAGAGGTAAGTTCTTTTAAAGTTTCCTTACCCGGTAGACCTAATCTTTCATTAACACGCATCCAGGGAACCGTATTTTCTGAAAGCTATAGCCTTAAGCAATTTCTGAAGAAAAGAGAGATTGCCAAGCAATGCGATCACCGGCAACTGGGTCAGCAGATGAATCTATTCACTATTTTGGACGAGACGTGTCCAGGCTGCTGGACCTGGTACCCTAAAGGAGTTATCCTTCGTGAAATATTGCTAAATTGGTTGAAAGCCGAGTATCAACGACAAGGGTGTCAATGGGTAACAACTCCCACGCTGGTAAAGCAGCCTTTTGCCGATTCAATAGAGCCTTTGGCTTTACGTTTTGAAGCCGAAGGATTAGATTATGCTTTATGTGCTAGTAAAGCTTCTTTGCATGCTTCTCTTTACAAATCTAAGCCACATTCTTACCAAGAACTGCCTCTCGCTTATGCAGAATACGCTGAATTTTACAATCAAGGGAAAGAGATCCACCAATGGGGAATGTTAAGGTCCCGTTCCTTTCATGCCGATCAGTCTCATATCTTCTGTGGTGCCGAGCAACTTTTAGATGTGCTCATTTCTTCCTTGCAATTCATTAATAAAACTATTAAAGTAATGGGGTTTGGGATCCAATGGCATCTGATTGTTAAAAGCAGAAAGTATAAGAAGCTTCCTAAAAAGTGGGAGGAATCTCAAGCTAGTTTAGTCAGAGCCTTGGATGTAAGCGGCTTTAAATATGTGATTGACAAAGAGCCTCAAGAGTATTATGGTCCTGCTATAGAAGCGCGATTCACTGATATACTGGAGCGTGATTGGAAAAGCTCTTGCATTTATATTGACTTGTACCATCCCGATAAAATGGGCTTATCCTATCCAGGGCAAGATGGCAAAATACATGCGCCTGTCATGGTAGGTCGAGCGGTACTAGGTTCAATTGAACGTTTAACAGCTATTCTCCTTGAACACTATGCCGGGAACTTGCCTCTATGGCTTGCTCCTGAACAGATACGCATCATTCCAGAGATGAATAAAAATTTCGATTATGCTATTCAGGTGTTTGAGGAGATAAAAAAAGCTGGTTTCCGGGTGAGTATGGATGATTCTACTCACAATGCTGGGTTAAAGATTCAAGCCGCTCACTATGAAAAAATTCCTTATCTTGTAAGAGTAGGGGATAAAGAAGAGGAAAATCGCACCGTTATATTTAAGAAATATCAGCAAGAAAGCGTGCAAGAGGAAGTTTTAAATAAATTTCTTGAGCAATTGAAGTTAGAAAACGAATTAAAAACTTAAATGAAGTCTACCTCTTTAAGAAAGAGGTCTAATAAAAACTAAGAAGTGCAAGGTAACATTTTTGTGCTTCTATAACGAGGGTGGAATTTCGGTTGAAAGTTAACAGAGAAATACGTGCTCCGCGCGTTCGTTTGATTACGCAAACTGGTGAGCAAATTGGTGTAGTCCCTTTGCATGAAGCCTTAGCTAGAGCTGAAGAAGATGGATTAGATTTGGTAGAAATATCAGCAGGCTCTAATCCACCCGTATGTAAAATTATCAACTACGGCAAATTTCGTTACGATCAAACGAAACGAGAAAAAGAGAGCAAGAAAGCTCAACATCAAGTTAAAGTAAAAGAAATTAAGGTCAAGCCGAATATCGATATCCATGACCTAGAGACAAAGATTAGACATGCTCGGGATTTTATCGCTAAAGGCAATAAAGTCAAGTTAACATGCATGTTTAGAGGGCGAGAGATGGCTCATCCAGAGATTGGAGAAAAGGTTCTTCGTAAAGTGTGCGAAGATCTAGAAGAAATCGCCACTGTAGAGTCTCCTTCTAAGTTATTTGGAAGAATGCTCATTGTCATATTAGCACCTGGTGGAAAGAAGAAAAAAGAAGGCGCGAAAGGCCCCTCGAATGAGAGCCAGCCTACCAGGGAAGAAGAAAGCGCATAGGCAAAATGAAAAGATATGTAGGGAGAAGTTCACGTGCCTAAGATGAAAACAAAAAAGGCTGTTGCGGCCAGATTCAAATTGACGGCAACTGGTAAGCTCAAAAGAGGGCGTCCAGGTAAGCGGCATATTTTGAATAAAAAAACACCTAAGCGTAAACGCCAGCTATCCAAACCGGCGTTAGTTAATGAGGCGCACTTGAAAACGTACAAACGATTAATGTGCGTATAAAATATAGATCTGACTAGCTAAAAGTCAGAAAGATGAATGAAACGATCTAATATTTTAATAATTAAAGAATTAGACAAATAACAGTGGAGATAAGCTATGGTTAGAGTAACCAATGCTGTTGCTTCACATCGTCGCAAAAAAAGACTACTTAAGAGAGCTAAAGGGTTTTTCGGTGATCGAAAAAACCACTTGCGTCTTACAAGTGATGCGGTTAATAAAGCGTTGGCCTATAATTACCGCCATCGCAAAGAGAAAAAACGCGAGTTCCGTAGCTTATGGATCATGCGAATTGGAGCCGCTGCAAAAATCCATGGAATTTCTTATAGCAAGTTTATTCATGGTTTGCAAAAAGCGCGATGTGATTTAGATAGAAAAATGTTAGCCGATATGGCTATTCGTGATCCCCAAGGCTTTGCCGCCGTGGTGAATCATGCAAAACAAGCCCTTGCATAACAAGGTATTGATTTCCTACATTTTTAGCAGAGCCACCGAGTGTGACTCTGCTATTTTTTTATTTTTATTTTTTGAGGAAGATTGTGCATAGCTCCATTCAAGCCATCCATAGCGATTTTGCTGCCGATATAGCTGCCGTAAAGACCACGGCAGAGATAGAAAATTTGAAAATAAAGTATTTAGGGAAAAAGGGTCTTATCCAAAATTTGATGAAACTCTTAAAAGAGGTTAATCCTGACCAGCGGCCCGCCTTTGGCAAGGAAATTAATGAGCTCAAAGAAAAAGTTTTGCATCAAATTGAGGAGCATGAAAAGCAGCTGATAGCTAAAGAAGAAGATCAGCAATTGGCTCAAGAAAAGATTGACATTACTTTACCTGGCAGGCGACATTCCATTGGGCGTAAGCATATAATTACGCAAGCCTTAGACAGTATCCTAGATATTTTAGTAGGCATGGGCTTCTCTGTACAATATGGCCCTGATATTGATACCGATTATTACAACTTTGAAGCCCTTAATTTCTCCTCTGATCATCCAGCCCGTGATATGCAAGATACTTTCTATATCACGCCTGATGTCCTTCTACGCACTCATACCAGTAATGTGCAAGTGCGCGTCATGGAAGCTCACCAGCCCCCTATTCGCATCATTACTCCTGGTAAAGCTTATCGCAATGAAACCATTACAGCTCGTTCCCATGTTTTCTTCCATCAGGTGGAAGGCCTATATATCGACAAAGGCGTGACCTTTGCCGATCTTTTAGCTACCATGCAAGAGTTTTTTAAAAAACTATTTCGACGAGAAATTGAGACGCGTTATCGTCCAAGTTACTTTCCTTTTGTTGAACCAGGCTTAGAGGTAGATATCTCCTGTCTTTCTTGCAAGGGAACAGGATGCCAGCTCTGTAAGCACTCTGGTTGGCTGGAAGTTGCAGGGGCTGGAATGGTGCATCCCGAAGTATTAAAGAATGGAGGAATTGACCCGGAAGTTTATTCGGGCTATGCTTGGGGAATAGGCGTAGAAAGAATGGTATTGCTAAAACATGGAGTAAAAGATATTCGTCTATTTACAGAAAATGATCTGCGTTTTTTAGAGCAATTCACCCATTTTTAATCCCTTCTAATTAAGGATGCTTAAAAAGTTATAGAAAAAGAATAGGAGTAAATTTTTTAGCCTGTTTAAATTTTTTTTAAGGGTTAATATGCAATGGATGGTAGATACAGCAGAAAGTGGCCAAAAGCTGGTCAATTTTCTTAAAGAAAAGTTAGGTTCAAGCTATTCTGCTCGCCAAATTAAGAGCTGTATTGAATATAATGGATGTTATGTGAATCATCGGCTCGAGCATTTTGCTTCCACGGTTCTCGCTAAGGGAGATAAAGTTTCCTTGCCAGCAGAAATTCTACAGAAAAAACCTTCTGTTTCTTTCCAATTCTTACCTAGTCAGATTATTTATGAGGATGAAGAATTACTTGTCTACAATAAGCCTGCAGGGGTAGCCTCGGATGGCCAAGTATTAATAGAAGCTTTAAAAGCTTATAATGGGAGGTGGGAGCTTTTGCATCGTCTAGATCGGGATACGACCGGGCTTTTGATGTTTACGCAAGGTAAGGCGTTTCGCGAAAAGATGGTAACTGCTTTTAAAAAGCAGGAGATCGATAAAGTTTACTTAGCTCTTATTGATGGAATTCCTAGGCAAGAAGCAGGACGCATTAACAACTATTTAGGTAAAATTCATGGTTATCTTGGACAGTCGTTATGGGGGTCTGTCCCTCCCGCTGAGGGCCAGCAGGCCCTAACCGCCTGGAAAGTTCAGAAAAAAGGCCCAAAAGCCTCTTTAGTACACTGCTATCCGCGCACAGGCCGCACCCATCAAATCCGCGTGCACATGAGTGAAATGGGACATCCTATTTTAGGAGATCGGCAGTATGGAAAGCTCTTTCATTGTTCTTATTATAGCCCGCGTTGTCTTTTACATGCTTATGAGCTATCCTTTATTCATCCCACTCTTCTACGCAAAATGTACTTTCAAGCTCCTATTCCTCTAGATTTTCAGCAAGCCATGGCGCAGGTGTTATGAGAATATTGATCGTTAAAACCTCGTCACTAGGGGATATTATCCATGGCTTTCCGGTACTTGCTTTTCTCCATCAGCAATTTCCAAATATTAAAGTGGATTGGGTAGTGGAGAAGAGCTTTGCCGAAATTGTTAAAAGTCACCCTTTAGTTGAACGCGTCATTGAAATAGATACAAAAGGTTGGCGAAAAAAGCCTTTTAACTTAAAAACATGGAGCAGCATATTAAGCTTTCGCTCCGCCCTACAACAGCAAGAATATGCGGCTGTGATTGACTTGCAAGGTAACACTAAATCAGCCATTCCTACTTTTTTAGCAAGAAGTGCTCATAAAGTAGGGTTTGGATCTAAATCTCTCCAGGAGTGGCCTAACCGGTGGGTAACCCATCATCATTTCGATCCTCCTAAAGAATTAAATGTGCGAGATGAAAACGTATATCTGGTTCAGCACTATTTTCAATGTTATTCTCCCTTAAAAGAAGAAAAATTAATTTTAAATTTAAATGAGGAACAAAAAGGCATTTTTGATCTTCTTTGGACCCAGATAAAAGCGTTACCTGGGCCAAAGATTTTAGTCTGTGCAGGCTCTGCTTGGAGAAATAAAAGGCTTTCTTATGAAGCCCTTGAAAGCTTTTTATATGAAATTTCTAGCAACCTGAAAGTTTCGCTCATTTTAGTATGGGGAAATTCCGAAGAATTAGCCATAGCCCAAAAGCTTCAGTCTGCCTTATTGACAAACGTAAGCCTTTTGGATAAAGTCTCTCTTGCGGTTTTACAAAATTTAATGAGTCGGATAGATGCTGTCATTGCGATGGATTCCTTGCCTTTACATTTAGCTGGAATGTCGGGGACACCTTCCTTTAGTGTGTTTGGAGCTTCTTCTGCTCGTAAATATAAGCCTAAGGGTAGCCTCCATGAAGCTATACAAGGCGAGTGCCCTTATGGCCAGACTTTTGAAAGGCGTTGTCCTGTATTAAGGTCTTGTACGACGGGGTTGTGCATGCGTGGCTTATCAGGAAAATATTTGTTTCAGCAGTTTGCCCATTTTTATTCACAGTTAGAAATTTAAGAGGATCTTTTTAAGCTTTAATAAAATCTTTAAAGGATATTGCTATTGTCTATTCATCAGATTAATTAATAGATAATTTTAGGAGGGGCTTGATGAGCTTTAATGTAGACAAAGGGGCGGAAAAGGGAAGAGAGCTTTTATATAGCTTTTATAAAGATATTCGGCCTCATGGAGGGCGAGCGAAGCTAAGGAATGCTATTGCAACTTTTAATCGCCTTAAAATTGATAAAACGCTTACTCCTGAAGGGCGCTTACGAGAGTCTATACAGCGTTTAATCGATAGAAATTGCTCAGATAGAGAGATAAAAGTTGAGCAGGCGGTAGCTTATCTAGCTTCTAAAATAGAGGATGATAACAATGATACAACTAAGCGATTAGAAAAGCTATTCGATAAAATTAATCACCCCGAGAGAGAAGCTTTTATCACTGGGGAAGAAAAAGCCTTTAAAAAAAGCCCTGCTTATAAAAAGCAATGGCTGCAAGAGAAAATAGCTCAAAGCAAAGAGGAGCGTTCTGCTCTATTAAAAGCCAATCAAGCAGTTCTTAAGGATATAGAAGGCCCTTCCTTTATCTACTTATCGCCTTTGATTGAGAAGCTTGATGGGTTTATTTTAAAAGAGGAGAATTCTCTCCTTGGGCAGCATAAAGCCCATATAATTAAAATCTTGCGTACCCTCAACGATTTAAATAAAAAAAGCCTTTCCGAAGCGGAGCAAGCTAGGATGCGCGAATTTCTCGCAAGGGTGGACTGGGGAATTTTCGAACCCGAAAACATTTCCTACCTTCGCAAAGCCAATATTCATAATATTGAAATACTAAGTGACTTGCCTGCAGGCAATCAACTCCTAGCCTCTGAAGTGAGAAAAACTTTGAATGAAAATGCCTATAAAATTCTAGCGCTTGAAGAAGAGATTGCTGATAAAGAAAGAGAGCTTGATCGATTATATGGCGAGCAACATGAACTGTTTATTCAAAGCCCACTCCCTCCTTCTTCTATAAACAGAGGAGAAACTCCTCCTACATCGCAAGATGACATTTATCAAAAGGAAGAAAAAGACCTAGCAGACTTATTAGCTGTAATAGCCGCCATGGATGACGAAGAAGAAAGGGCTAGAGAAGAGCCAAGTGTGGAAAGGGCCTCACCCCGGGAAGAAAATCCTCTTACCTTTGCAAGCTATGATGAAGAAAAAGCACTAGCAGAAGCATTAGCCGCAAGCTTAGAAGAATTTGAAGAATCAAACCCGCCTAAGAAAAATGAGGGAGAGCAAAAAGCAGCTAAAAACTTTGGCAGAGGCCCTTTATCTTCGCTTGAGGGCATGCAACGGACAGAAGAAAAAGGTAAAGAGGGGATTCAGCCAGCTACCTTTAACATTTCTTCTCTTGCTCCCCGTCATATTAAAAAAAAGAACGGGGCATTACCAGAGGCCTCTACAGCATCTGACATAACTTTTCAAAAGGGTAGAGAAGGAGCAAGGCCGTCTGTGCAGGCTTCTCCTTTAAGAGCTGCTTCTACAAAGAGGGTAGAAACAAAGCGAGACACAGCTCAAAAGGTAAAGGATAAAGGGAAAATGGCTAAAGTTAAGCAAGAATCCCTAGTCACAAAGGTTTTCAAGTTTTTAGCGGCTCCTTTTATTAAAATTGGCCAATGGCTTTTAGCCTGTTTTTGGCGGATTTTTAAAAGAAGAAATTCATGGATAAAGCTTAGCTAAAAAGCATGAGAATGGATAAAAAGCTAAAGGCCTATGGCTCCCTTAATAGACATTAGGTTTTTAGCTTTTTAAGCTTGCCACCTTAAAACCCTATCTTTGTAGATTTTAAGTCTCCTCCAAGAGTTTTCTCCTACTAGCTTGCTAGCTTTCTCACCTTAATAAAGTATTCTTAGCACTAATTTTTGCAATAAAATGAGTCCCTAGCTGCATGAATTCATCTTTGAGGGACAGGAAGTACAAAGATATGCACTGTATGAATGCCATTGAAAGGTACAGGACGGTCAATATAGGTACTAAATGGCAAGAATGAATCCTTCTTTGGAAATCTTTACCTTCCCTTGATAAGTCTTCCTATATCTTTTAAGGGTGAATTTCGTTAATACTTTTTGTTGAAGCGGGAAAGTGATAAGAATGAAAGGGGAGGTAGTGCATTCGTTGACCTTTTGTATTGATGATTAAAGTTTTACTTTGTTCAAAGACTTCATGGGGGGCCACATTTTTTAAAAGCCTCTTAAGAAAAGATGACGAAGTGTTTGCTGAGTTTCCACAAAAATCTCTCCATCCGGGTTTAAAGCTTCTATCTCATCTAGGGTAAACCAGCGTATCCCATTAGTCTCACCAGGGTTTTCTCTGATCTCGCCTCCGATGGGGCGGGTAATATAAATAAAATCAACATGTTGATGGGCAGGTTGATCTCCGAAAGGAGGAATTTCTTCTAACAAGCATAGATAGGGACGTTCAAAACTATGCGCATTCCACCGTTCAATCCATATATTTTCTTGAAGGATAATCTCAACCTCAAGGCCCGTTTCTTCTTTAGCCTCTCGTTTGGCTGCCATAGGAGGCGTTTCGTGAGGATACATATGCCCCCCAGGAGGCAACCATTTGCTTAATTTTCGATGGAAAACGAGTAAAACTTTTTCATGATCAAAAATATAAGCGGTAGCGGTGCATTGTTTTTCCATATAACCTTATCTAAAATTTTAACCTCCTACCCTATCACTTACGGAAGGATTATTCTAGTTTTTTTACATCACCTTAGTTTATAAATAAAAAGGCCTATTAAGGCTATAAACCTAAAAGTCAGATTTTATTTATGGGGTAGCTAGGGAATGTTGACTTCTGTTTTGTTCTATCTTGTCTTGTGAATGGTTGGCTTTTAAGCTGTTTTTAGAAGGAAAACCCCCAAGCATAAAAGATAAAATTTCTTAATAGGGCCCCTATGAAGCTGTAAACCTCAATTATTTATTGAATCATCTAAACATAAAGTGGCTATGCAAGAATTTAATCAACTGATAGAAATTATCGAGTGTTTGTTAGCGCCAGACGGGTGCCCTTGGGATCAGGCACAAACGTTACATTCGCTAAGATCTTCGCTTTTAGAAGAAAGCTGTGAAGTCATTGAAGCGATAGATTTAGGCAACAATAGCCATATTCAAGAAGAGCTAGGGGACCTTTTTTTTAATGCTGTTTTTCTGTGTAAGATAGCAGAAAAAGAGAAGCGTTTTACTTTTGGTGCCGTGCTTAACGAGCTTAATGAGAAATTAGTTCGACGCCATCCTCATGTTTTTGGCGAGGGAAAAAAGATAAATACTTCTCAAGAGCTTTCCCATCAGTGGGAAGAGATAAAAAAACGTGAAAAAGGTAAAGATACACGCAAAAGTGCACTGGATGGCATTTCTAAGTGCTTGCCTGCTTTATCACGCGCTCAAAAAGTCCTTAAAAAAATAAAAAATTCTGGCTATTTAAAAGATTTACCTCCCGGTGATCTTGCTGGCATTCATAATGAAAATGAATTAGGTAAACATCTTCTTTTCTTGGTAGGAGTAGCTCAAAAGCAGGGCCTAGATGCTGAGCATGCTTTAAGAAAAACTCTCACCCATTTAGAAAAAGATTTTCAACTTTTTGAAAAAAAAGCATTTATAAATAACGAGGAATAAGCTATCTTTATAGCTGCCGGGGACCTTGTGGAATGAAATAG
Source organism: Neochlamydia sp. AcF95 (assembly GCF_018342455.1). NCBI lineage: Bacteria > Pseudomonadati > Chlamydiota > Chlamydiia > Parachlamydiales > Parachlamydiaceae > Neochlamydia > Neochlamydia sp. AcF95. The sequence goes on from NZ_JAEMUC010000051.1 coordinate 33,049, forward strand.
TTCGAACCAGGTCAGGACAGGAATGTAGCAGCCTTAAGGATAATGTTTATGCCTTGAGATAATCTCCGGCACTCTTTTTAATTTAATTTTTCTTAAAGTTAAACGATAGTATGCCTTCCAAGTAAGCTATCTTTCTAATAACTTTTTCCTTGCACGTCTAAGGTCATTGTTTTTTACCTTCCTTTATTCTAGAAAATGAGGTGGGAAAATATGTTTCTTTATTTATTCTTCTCCTACTCGGCTGCTAGTGCTTTGATGTTAAAATTTTTATAGAGAAATAATAATTTTTTTGATAAAATTGCATCTTATAAAACTAGTTTCTTATTAATAACAGATTTTTATGTCTATTTGAGGTGAAATTGATGAACAAAATTATATTATCTTTAATAATCTGTTTACTTACTATTTCTTGTGGTTCGCGCTATGGAGATTTTTATCCCATGCATGATGATGGTAGGGCCAAACCACGTGTAGTACTATTGCCTACCGTTGATACTATGGAAAGCTCCTCTAGTGTCGATTATCTGCTAAAGAAAACGCGTCAGCAATTGAGAGAAAGAGGAAGTTTATATCTTTATCCCCAAGAGTTCGTCGAAAGACAATTGGATAAGATGAAAAAAGTTTCCTTTTTTGACCCCGATTTTTCTTTTGTAAAGAATTTTGGGGGAGCTGATGTAATAGTAGCTACCGAACTTGTAGAATATCGAAAAGATAGGTATGGAGAGGTAGAGATGAAATGCATGCCCCCTCATCTACATAACAAACACCTACTCACTATGAAGCTAAAGGTGCGTATAATTGATCTACGTGGAGAGCAACCGATAGTAGCTCTGCAAGAGATTATGACAGAGCAGCTCTTGCTCCCTCATGCAGCCTGGGACAGTGATAAGGAAAACTATTATTTTAAAAAATTAAGCGAGCGTTTAGTAAGAGATCTTATCATACGCTTAGAAAATGTAGCATTACACGTTCTGTAGATGAAAAAAGAGAGAGGGAGGGAGATCAAGCAAGCCTTACTCTTTCTAATTTATAAACTTAAGTTTAAGAAATGGAAAACATGCAAACAGTGATGATTGAGCGGTTACAGATTTTTGCAAGCGCAAGCTTTATATTTATAATGTTTTTGTTAATGGCCTGGAAAAATGATTATTTTAGCTCCAGTAGAAGATTGTCTGAAACCAAGCAAACGTTAGCGGTAAAGTTATGGAGTTATTCTTTTGCTATTTTCTTTCTTTTACAAATTGTATGGGTTCCTGCCTCTTTTAAGCTTTGGACTTTTTTTTATCCACAAGAAGGGCCCTCTTTCCCTTCATCTCTTACTGCAGAAATGCAAGGGTGGTACACTATCTACGCTATTTTTATAACAGGCATAGGAATGGGCGCCTACTACTTTTCTTTATCTAAAGAAAATCAAGAGATAATTTTAGGTGCATGTGCTTCAAAGGGCAGTCTTTATAAGTTACAAGATTTTTTTATTGCTTGCATCAGTGGAGTCTTAAGTTATCCTTTAGTGATCGCAACAGGTCAATTTGTTGCGCTTTTGTTAATGCTCACCTATCAAAATGTTGAAATTGAACAAGTAGCTGTGCAGCAAATTAGGATGGCAACCTCTTCTCTACCTCTGTTAATGACTTTAAGTGTATGCATTATATTCATCGTCCCCATCATTGAGGAATTGCTTTTTAGGGGGTTTTTACAAAATGGATTGAAGAAATATATGACCTCCCAGCAAGCGATTGGATTGACTTCCTTAATCTTTGCCCTCCTACATTTTTCTTCCCTACAGGGCTGGGGAAATGTTGAATTAATTGCTTCGCTTTTTGTCTTGTCTTGCTTTCTAGGATTTATTTACGAGCGGCAGCAATCGATTTGGGCATCTGTTAGCTTACATGCTATTTTCAATGCGGTTAATATTATGCTAATTTTTTATACAAAAAGAGAGGTTTAATGAAGCACATCTTTACAAAAGCTTGGTTTAAATTAGTGATATTAGGATGGATAAGTCTATTCTCCCTACCTATACAATCGGAGGAAGAAAAAGTCTCTCAGGATGAGCTGAGTGAAATACTTTTAGTCTCTCAAGGGGCGAATGCGTTTGCTATAGATATGTACAATCAGCTGCCCTCCAGTGATAACCTTTGCTTTTCTCCCTACAGTATTTTTTCTTCTTTTGCGATGGCTTATAGCGGTGCTAATGAAAATACCCATAAAGAAATCTCCACTGCTTTTCATTATCCTTCCTCTGTTGAGAAATTGGGAAAAGGCTTAGCAGAGCTAAATCACTTTTTTACTTTTTATCCAAGCAGTGCTTCTGAGGAAATACGCGTCCGGGTAGCCAATTCTTTGTGGATTCAAACCAATTTTCCCTTACTTTCTTCATATAAAGAAGAAATGAAAAAATATTTTAATGGCACATTTAGAATCGTCGACTTTAAAGGACAAACTGAAACTGCAAGGGCTACCATTAATGCTTGGGTTAAGCACCATACCTTTGGCAAAATCGTTGATATTTTGCATCCCCAAGCTATAGATTCATCCACCCGCATGGTCCTAATAAGTGCTCTCTATTTGAAAGCAAAATGGAAAAGCCCTTTTGATCCCCATTTAACTACTCAACAACCTTTCTTTCCAGAGGATGGGATCGTTCAGACAGCTTTATCCATGACTCAAACAGCTCATTTTCCTTATCTAGATACTCCCGAAGCTGCCATCGTGGAGCTTCCTTACATTCTTTCGCGGAAGGAAGGTCCTGAATTTTCTATGATGATTATTTTACCTCATCAAAAAGAGGCTTTAAGGGAAGTAGAAAAAGGGTTAACAGCAAGAAAGCTAGAGGAATGGAGAAAAAATTTAAAAAATACTAAGGTACTCGTAACAATCCCTAAATTTAAAGTTCTCCAATTTAGCAATCTAAAAGAGATCTTAGAAAAGATGGGGATGCACACACCTTTTAGTGATCAAGCCAATTTCTCCAAGATAACTGAATTTAAAGGGTTAAAGATTGGAAATGTTCTACATAAAGTCTATCTATCCATGGATGAAAATGGTAGCGAAGCTGCAGCAGCCACCTCTATTAGCATGAATGTTACCTCAATTTTGGAGCCAAAAGCTCCTGTGATCTTTCAAGTAGATCATCCTTTTATCTATATGATTTATGAGAAAAAGACAGGTGCTATCCTCTTTATGGGCAGGGTAACCGACCCTAATAAAAGTTAGCTACTAACTCGTTAAAAAGCTTACCCTCTATCAAGTGCCTAAGCAATCTTGATAGAGGGCAAGAATTACCCCTTGAGCTTGTTTTCCTTCTCTCTACTCCCATCTAGTAAAAAAATCTGTAATGAGTTATGATTTTTTCATTAAAATGCAGCTGATTAGTAAGGCCTTTCCTCAAAAATTCTATGTTTATGAACCTAAAGTATTATAAGGTCTCCGTTTACGGCATTTCAGATAAAGGCCTTGTACGCTCAAATAATGAAGATTTTTGGACGCATGTGCATGAGTTGGACTTTGTGGTCTTAACAGATGGCATGGGGGGACATCGTGCAGGGGAAGTAGCGGCACGTGAGGCAGCTAAAGCTCTTTGTGAGCACTTGCAGCAAACGCTTGCTATTGCTGGCCCTTCGCTCTCCATTGATGAAGCACATGGCCTTATTCAGCTATCTATCGAGCATGCTAATCATACTGTCTATGAGCTGAGCAAAGCTGAAAAGGAGTGGCGGGGAATGGGAACCACCCTATGCTGCTTACTCTGCCATCCGCAGGGTATTATTTATGCTCACGTAGGGGACAGTAGAATTTATCGTTTACACAACGCTCGTCTTCAACAATTAACTAAAGATCATTCTTTGCTAAGGGAGTTAGTGGACTTAGGTCAAGTGAATGAACGAAGTAAAGATAAATTTATCTATAAAAACATTATCACTAAAGCGGTAGGCACAGAAAAATCGGTGGAGCCTTCCGTGCATATTAGCGACGTAGCTAAAAATGACATTTATCTGCTGTGTTCAGATGGCCTTACCGATATGCTGAGCACAAAAGAAATTGAATCCGTGCTCAACAGCATTCAAAATATTGAGGCCGCTGCCCACATTCTAGTTGCCAAAGCTAATGCAAAAGGTGGGCATGATAATATCACCTTAGTGATTATTAAAATTGATGAAACGCGTGAATAGAATTTATCTAGATAACAACGCCAGCACTTGTGTGGATCCTTACGTCATCCAGGTAATGACCGAAGTCTTACGGACCTATCCAGGAAATCCTTCTAGTCCTCATTCCTTTGGCCGTGAAGCCCGCCAGGTTTTAAGCCAAGCACGCCAGGCTATTGCTAGCTATCTTAAAGTACGTCCTCAAGAGATTATTTTTACTTCTGGAGGTACAGAAGGAGCGAATATGGCCATTCGCGGTATCCTAGGTGCGTTAACTCAAGGGCATATAGTGACCTCTAACGTTGAACATGCCTGTGTGCATAGCGTGATGGATTTATTGCAGCATCAAGGAATTGAGGTTACATCCCTTGCGGCAGGTTTGCATGGCGCTGTTCTGCCAAAAGATGTAGCTGCGGCTATTCGTCCCCATACTCGATTGATTGCTTTAATAGGAGCAAATAATGAAACAGGAGTGAAAACAGATATTAAAGCTATCGCCAAGATAGCAGAAGAGGCAAATGTTCCTTTTTTTGTAGACGGTGTAGCTTTGCTTGGTAAAGAGCCATTAGAAATTCCTGCAGGTGTGTCAGCAATGTCCTTTAGTGGGCATAAAATTCATGCTCCTAAAGGCTGTGGATTTATTTATCTAAAATCTTCTCAAAAATTACTCCCCTTATTGCACGGAGGGCTGCAAGAATATAACCGTCGCGGAGGAACTGAAAATCTGGCCGATATTGCTGGAATGGCTGCAGCCATACAAATACTGGCCCAAACTTTACCGGAAGCTTCTGAAAAGATGTTAAAATTAAGGATCTATTTCGAAGAGTCTTTAAAAAAGCATTTAGGCGAGGCCGTGCGCATTAATGGAGAGGGGGACAGAGTTTGCAATACAGTCAACCTAAGTTTTGACGAGGTAGATGGAGAAACATTGTTAGCGGCTTTAGATATGGCAGGAATTGCTGCTAGCCATGGGTCTGCCTGTTCCTCAGGAGCCATGGAGCCTTCACGTATTCTTCTTAACATGGGAATTCCTTTAAAAAGGGTAAGAGAGTCGATTCGCTTTTCTTTAAGCCGATATGCCACTCAAGAAGAAATAGATCGGGCGATTAATATAATTGTGAACTTGGTAACCAAACTAAAGGCTTTATAAGCTATCTTTAAGAATAGAGGCTTGCAAATAAGCCAGACATACATGGAAAAAAATGCTGACGTTCTTTCTAGAAGAGGTCGATTGATAATTTTTTATAGCACATAAAATGTTTCCAGTTATCCTACCCTATAAAATTTCTCCTTAAACCTTAAAGCGCTTTAATATATTTTGGATGTGTTAGAGAGTTTAGCCCTTTTTATTAAGTTAAATTTTGTTGTATTTTCCTTAAATTTACAGGTCATCCAAGAATACCTTTGTTTTCTCTTACTGAGAAACAAGAAGTTTCTTTTTTCAAGATAAATTTATATCTTACTTCCTAAGAAATTTTTCTCCATGTCTTTCTTTATAGAAAGTATAAAAAATATAAGCGATATGAACAGCTGCTATAGCTTCTACCAAATGCAAACGAAGCTTCTCTCTTTTTTTCTTTAAAATAAAAATTGATCAATAAAGATGAAAAGAATAAGTTAATGGCGAAAAGATAAGACCCGACCTTAAAAAGCATGTTAGACCAGCATTTAAGGCAATCACTTATCCTAAAACTTTAAGGAGCTTATTATGATCCCTTCATCTTCTACTTCTAGCACCCAGGTAACTTTCCGCACCACAGTCTCAGAGAATGTAGAAGATGCGGTCTCAGGTGAGCTGATGACTCGGGCAGTTACTTTGTTTCCTTGTGGCCATACCTTTAACGAAGATACCGTCATCCAATGCTTAGCGCGCAATAAGCTTTGTCCTCTAGATAGAAGGCGTATTGAAAGACATGCTCCCAACTACACGGTGAGGCACCTAGCTGAAACGGCTGAATCCCATCCCTTGGAAGAAATTAAGCATGAACCTAGCCAAGAAGCTGTAGGACATTTCTTACGGGGCAAAGAACTTGCTGAGAAAGGAGAGCATACAACTGCCATAGAAGCTTTACTACAAGCTTTGCAATTAACTCCTACCTATGAAAAAGCTCAAGCTTATCTTGAATTTTGCCTTAAACGCTCCTCAGAAGCATCTTTACCCTCGCAGCCGCTTCCTCCTCTTCCGCCTTCTTTTCATAGTAAAGGTAAAGAGAAAAGCCTTTCCTCTACAGACTCTCCTAAAGAACGTTATACTGAGCTTTTATTCAATCTGTTAGAAGAGCCTTCCATTCAAGAAAACTCTATTTTAAAGAAGATATTAGAGAATCAAGTCGAAGAGCTGATGAGCCAGGAAGGTGAAGAGCTAAATCAGAAAGAAAAAATAAGCTATAAATGGACAGAAAAATTACTAGGAGAAAATAAAAAGGTTAGGCAATTTGTGTTTGAGAAACTGCGGCAAATCCACCAAGAGTCCTCCTCCCTTGCCCCGGGCGTTCCTCAACCTTCTATTTCTTCTTCATCTACCAGCTCGACTAATGAAATTCAACCTCTTTCTCTTTCTTCCACAGCCTCTATTTCCATGACCTCGCTTTACAACGCCATTCTCCAGGTTCATTTTCCTAAAGGGAATGGGGATTTCATAGCACAAGCTGGCATTTTAGATAAGATTTACAAAATTGAACCTACTCTTTCTATTGAAGAAAAAGTACCCTACATTTTTCAAAAGCTTTTTACCTTAGCCGCTTCTCTTTCTCCTTTAGAATTTGATGGAAATGCTAAGGAAAGCAAGGCCTTCACTCTTTCTAATTATTCCTCCTATCTACTAAATATTAACCGCCTCTTATTCTGGCAAAAACTCCCTGGAGGGACAGAGTACTTAAATCAACCACAGATTAAAGCTCTACCTTTAAAGAAAAAAGGAGAACTGCTAAAACAGTGGATAGAAAAGCATGGTAAAAACATTATCAAACTGGACTTACATGATGAGTTAAATTTGACCATTTTACCGCCAGAGATTTGGCAGCTTTCTCAACTGGAATGGCTTATCTTAAGTAATAATCAGCTAACTACTCTTCCATCAGAAATAGGGCAGCTTTCTCAGCTGCAAGGGCTTTGGTTATATAACAACCAGCTAACCACTCTTCCTGCAGAGATAGGACAGCTTACTAAGCTAGAAGTGCTTAACTTAGGCGATAATCAGTTAACTGCTCTACCTGCCGAGATAGGGCAGCTTACTAAGCTGCAAAGCCTTGCCTTATGCCGCAACCAGTTAACCATTATTCCTGCAGAGATATGGCAACTCTCTCAGCTGCAAATGCTTATCTTAAGTGATAACCAGCTAGCCATTATTCCTGCAGAGATAGGACAGCTCTCTCAGCTGAAATGGCTTGACTTAAGTAATAACCAGCTCACCGCTCTGCCTGCAGAAATAGGTTGGCTGTCTCAGCTGCAATCGCTTAACCTAAGTAATAACCAGCTAACTATTATTCCTGCAGAAATATGGCAGCTCTCTCAGCTGCAATCGCTTAACTTAAGTAATAACCAGCTAACTATTATCCCTGCCGAGATAGGGCAGCTTTCTCAGCTGAAAACGCTTTGGTTAAGCAACAACCAGCGAAACTGTATTTCGCGGAAATTGCCTCTCGGCTGCATACGCTTACGCTTTTGTTAAGCAACAACCGGCTAACCTCTTGCCTACTGAGATAGGCAGCTATCGCAGCTGCAAGCTCTTGACTTAAGCTTCAACCAGCTAGCCGCTATTTTTGCGGAAATCCGGCAGCTAACTAAGCTGGAAAAGCTTGACTTAAGATATAACCAGCTAGCCGTTATTCCTCCTCTTCCTAAGCTAAGATCACTCAAGATTGATGATAACCCTCTTTAGATGACATTAAGAAGTCAATCCTATCTTTTGTACGCTTGTTTACTTTGGTGAATAAACGGAAATCTATCTTTCCTAGCCTTTGGGCCAAGTTTTCAGATAGGTAGCGTATAATTGGCAAAAATTTTCCCTTTTTAAGCCTTTTAGCAGGTTATGCAGTCTATGAAATGGAAGGTTTGGGAGCAAAAACGTTGAGAGGCTAATCCAAAAAGATGAGATAAAAATTGATAAAAGGTAAGAACAGCGACTATAGCTTCTACCAAATGCAAACGAAGCTTTTCTTTTTTTTCTTTAAAATAAAAATTGATCAATAAAGATGAAAAGAATAAGTTAATGGCGAAAAGTTAAGACAAGACCTTAAAAAGCAGGTTACATCAGCATTTAAGGTAATCACTTATCCTAAAATTTTAAGGAGCTTATTATGGTCCCTTCATCTTCTACTTCTAGCACCCAGGTAACTTTCCGTACTACAGTCTCAGAGAATATAGAAGATGCCGTCTCAGGAGAGCTGATGACTCGGGCTGTTACTTTGTTCCCTTGTGGCCATACCTTTAATGAAGATACCGTTATCCAATGCTTAGCGCGCAATAAACTTTGTCCTCTAGATAGAAGGCTTATTGAAAGACATGCACCTAACTACACGGTGCGACACCTAGCCGAAACGGCTGAATCTCATCCATTAGAAGAACTTAAGCATGAGCCTAGCGAAGAAGCTGTAGGACATTTCCTACGAGGTAAAGAACTGGCTGAAAAAGGAGAGTATACAACTGCTATAGAAGCTTTACTTCAAGCTTTGCAATTAACTCCTACCTATGAAAAAGCTCAAGCTTATCTTGAATTTTGCCTTAAACGCTCTTCCAAAGCTTCTTTATCTTCCCAGCAACTTCCCCCTCTTTTTACTGAGAGTAGAGATAAAGGTAAAGAGAAAAGCCTTTCTTCTATAAACTCTCCTAA
>NZ_JAEMUC010000052.1:0-74138 GCF_018342455.1 Neochlamydia sp. AcF95
CAAGTGCAACAGCACTGCTGCAGTATGTTTTTAGCTGCTGTCAAAAAAGCTGGCTCAAGAAGTAGCTTATGGATGCTTATGCGGGCTTTTTTTGTCTCTTACTTTATCGATAGCTGGCAAGATCTTTATCACTCAATTGCCTATGGATTTAAAGGAGCAAGACTTACTCCGAATACTTCTTAACATAAAAAGCTTGAAAGTGCCCTTTGAACCCTTGAGTGTAGAAATTCTTAAATTTAAACTAAATATTAACTTCGGCAAAGAAAGCTTAAGGTACCCTTTTGCTTTTAGATAAGCAGACCTTAGGATTATCTTTAAATAATGTTAAAATTTTTATTTGCGGGAATGGCTGACTTAATCTACTGTTAATTTACTTTAAAGGTTAAATCTAATATACTACAATGGTAAAACTATAATTTAAATTTAAGTGAATTTATGCATCCTCTTCCTTCTATCAAGCCTGCTAAGCTAGCTGTACCTGCGCCAAGTTCTAATCCTCAAAAAGATCGCCTTCACCCTTCTTTTTCTCAGGGGATTGCTAGAGTATGGCGCCACACTACGCGCTTTTTAAGCTGTGGAAAATTATATAACGTTCCTTTAACTAAAAGAGATTTAAGGATAATTGAGAAATTTAAACACACTCAACTTTATAAATTTCCCCATAAGCTTGAAGTTGTTGCTTGTTCTAATAAAGAAGCTCCCTCACATTTTAATGAGTCATTGGAGGGTATGAGGGATTTTTCCCGCCAACTCGCTCAACTAGCGATGGAATGCATCCATGAACAGTACATCGCTTCCCCTGTAAAATGGGTAAATGAGAAATCGGAAGAAGTACCTCGTATTGTCAGCGATCTAGCCCAACAAGCTATTAAGATTGGCAGTCTTTCCGTAAAGCCTATTTTTGAATTAATTCAAAAATTTGAAGTTAATCAAAAGGCTATAGAGCAAATTGATAAATTGCTGGGCTGGGCAGTGCAGGATGTTCAACCTCTAGATTTTAAGGAGCGTAAAGAGTTTCATCTGGCCTTCGAGGCAGAATTGTTAAATAAGATGGATAGTAAAGTTGATTTTGTGCTTCCACCTGCTTCTGAAAGTTTACCTCAAAAAAATATTAAAGAACACTTAGAGGTTTGCAGTGCTAAAATTGTAGATTGGCTTTTTGAATCTAATCATACACAATCACTTCTTAGCTTGTTTAATGATGAGCCTTACAAGCCTTCAGAAGAGATGATTAATTATGTTTTCCAACAAGCTTTACATTTGCTAGTGGAAAAGAAAATTATTTTTTACAAAAATAAAGCCAATCACATTCTCCAAAACAGGCTCCCTCTCATTGTTGAAGCTTCCCTAAAAGAGAATGCTAGAAATATAACTGATTTGGTCTCTGGGCGCCTAGCTGAAATTTTAGACAATATGGGCGATGAGCAATTTACTGTGCTATTCGATAAGATAGTCGAGGTCATAAGCAATCACCTTACAAATGTGGCTGATAGCTATGAAGAAGCAGAAAAAGCTGCTAGCGAGCATGCAAAACTTGAAAAGTATGCTCAACGGGTTATTACATGCAAGCCTGAAACTCAAAAAGAGATTAGAGACTATAATCTTTGTAAAAAATATTTACAAAAACTTCACGAAATGGGGGGAGTACCTGCAATTGAGGAAGATGTTTTATTTAAAACCTTCCTCGCGCTTAATGGCAGCAAAGAATTTGTAATAGAAAATAACACGACAGAAGAAATTTCTAAGCTTTTTTTAAATACTCTTTTACCTGATGTTATCGAAAATGGTAAGCATGTCAAGGGCTTAGAAAACCTATTATCTACCATAAAACTTCCTGAAGAATTTACTGAGCTGTTCAATGAAGCTAAAGAGATAGCTCAAATGGTTTTAACTCCTGAACAATACACTGAATTGGTTGACTTAGGTAAAACCGCCAGTGATTTTAAAGAGCTAGCTTTAGATGGGTGCTCTGAATTAATCAAAATAGGCTTTAACGAAGCATTAGAGCTCCTTATTAAACAAACGTCGAATCCTGAAGAGCTTAATCTTGTAATGACAAGCAGCATATTACCGGCTACGGTAGATATGATGGTGCAATCTTTTGCAGATGATCTCATTTACCATAATCTTAATAAGCTTGCTCCTTATTTTTACAAGCTTCCCCATGCAGCAGTGGAGAAAAAACTTTTGCAGCTTTTGTTTCAATTGGCTAACGAAGAAGGAAAACTTTACGGATTTTCTAAAGAAAAAGAAGAGGCCTTTTTTAATATTGTTAAAATACGTCTAGATGAAATCGTCAAACTGATCCAAAAAGTAAAGAAAAGAGATCCTAAGAAAGATGGAATAAGATCAGTTGTTGCAATTATCAAAGCCTATTACAAAGAAGAAAATGCAAAAGGCAATAACCCTCATTTTGCCAATTTTATTGACGTAGGTTTGCGTGTAGGCCAATTTGGCAATTTTCTTCCGCGTTTGTTTAACCTAAAAACCATACGCAATATGTCCAGTAAGCTGATTACTAGCTCTTTGCATAATCTTCGTCAATCCTACAGGCCTGGTCTTAATCGCCTAATTCCTTTGATGGAAGAAAAATATCTTGATCGAGAGGTTATGAAGAAATTGATCAAGCAATATCCTTCCTTGGAAGAGCTTGAATTAGATATACAGGCTATAGAAGAACGAATAAAGCAAGTAGAAGAAAAAGTTGGCTTTAATAGCAATGATGACAGATTGCTTAATCAGTTGCTAAGCATGAAAAAACTTTTACAACATAACTTGAAGTTAAAAGAGGAAATATTAGCAGAAGATAATAAGCATCAAAAAGAAGTAATCCAAGCTCAGAAAAATCTTTCTGTAGAAGTAGATAAAGTCGCAAGACTGGGTTACGACATGATGCTTTACAAAGCAAAGAAAAAAATGCCTCTAATTGGCAAATTTATTTTTCGTTACCTGGTAGGAAATACTGCTGATAAGATTGGACAAACAGCTCTCAGAGTCATTGCTAAGGCTATTGGCTGCCAGTCATTTAATGAGCATTTGCTCAATAAAATTCTTTTAACCTCATTATCAGCTATCCATATGACCACGGCGCTCAACCGCGAAGTAAAGCCTTTATTGCATCCCAACAATCAGCTGAAAATTGATCATATCACTGTGCCTGTGACCGCACAATCTCGCCAAACTCCACCCCTAAAGATTGAAATTCCCCTGACAGGGGAAAGATTATCTACATGGGGAAAAATTCGCCGTTTTATAGTTGGAATATTTGCCCGTTTATTTAACTTATTTAGAACAAAGAAAATAAGCTTAAGCGGTAAACAAATTAAACTGATGGAATACATAAATAAGGACAAAGAAGCAACTCCTGCCCCCGCTCTAACTGTTCCCTCTACGCCTTCGGTAGAAGCAGTCAGTGCCATCCAAGAGATAAAAATAGTGGAGAATGAACCAGAGACGGGACAACTAAACTACAACTTCTTTTTTAAGGAAGACATTCATGATTTAAATCCTTCTTTACAAAAAGTAGGCAAGTTTGTTGATGATTTCATGTCACGAATTAGCCAAGAAATCTTTCAGGAGAAAATACGACCCCTTACCCATACCGTAGAAAGGAATGCTCAAAATCTTCCGCAGAGCATCCCTCAAGTATTAGATTGGATAACCAAAATCATTTCTCCGTGGGTCAATACTATTCTTAAAAAAGTTATAAAGCACGGTTATAAGTTTGAGCTTGATACCTCCACCAAAAGCTTTTTTAATATTTTACTTAAAGAGCTAAAAGATAAAGATGGGGCCCTCAAAGAAGGCGTGTTCGATAAGATGGAAGCTTATGTGCGAAAAATGAATCTCGTAACAACGAATGATGATTTACAGCTTTATTTGGAGCCCATTCGCCAATGGGCAAGCCAAAAGTATAACCATTCGGAAGAAATTCATTCTTTAGCAGAATATACCGGTCCTCGTGATGTAAAATATGATATTATGGTTTCTAAATTTTATGTTGCGGCCGTTCAGTGGCTTATTAGATATAAATTGGAAAGTCACATAGATGAATTTCAATACTTTTTAGAAAATAAGCTCTCTGGTATGGTAGAGCGCCATTTAACTAATAATATGCAGCGCTTATCTTCGCTGCTTTTTAATCGTATAGCTACTTTAATTAATCTTATTACTGACGAAGACTATAAAAACCTTTTTGATAATTCAGCGCAAATGATTAATAACCAGTTAGTTAATTTAATTAAAGCAGAAAAAATTTTTGGCGGCAGCTTATCCCTAGTTAAAGGAAAAGAAAATGAAGCTGTTTGGCGCAAGCATATAGCGAGAGAGCTAATAGCTAAGGATACGACGGGAGAGCCTCGATACAATCTACCTGCTTTAGCACGCGCTTTAATTGATATTCCTTCTCATATAAAAAAAGAAGATATAGAAGGGTATAAGGCTGTAGAAGAAAATAAATTTTTCTTACCCCTTGTTGAAAAGCTTCTTAATTATGCTTTACCAACAGGCCATCAAGAACTTGTGGAAGGGAAGGTTATAGTACTAGATGCTTTTGAAGAGCTACTAGACAACATCATTATCGAGCCTGAAATTCAAAATATGGGGAAAGAGCTTCACCAATTTCTTAAATCTTTGCTTCCACCAAAATTTGCTAGCAAAATTGATACCATAAACACCACGGTTGTTAAGATTAGCAAAAAATTTATTCTTAATGTAGTTAGACAAAATGCCACCAAAGTCTTAGCTCAGCAATTGAAAGGAATTTTTACAATTTTATCCGAAGAAAAAAAACGGATGGAGTTCCTGGCAGAAACTTTTTCTCTTATTCATAAAGAAATAATAAGATCTTTTGTTTCTTATACTATGACTATCAATGAACAACACTCCACCTACTTTTTCGCCATGATGCTTGAGAGTCATTTGCAGCCCCGGCTTAAAGGAAGGCTTGTTGAGGAATTATGGGAGTCTTGTTCAAATAGACTTAAATGTTCGTGGAAGGCGCTTAAAATTAGCGAGGTGGATTTTCTAGAAAACCATCTACCTAATATTTTAATTGATTTTACCCTAGCATTTTTAGCAAAGTATCATATTGGAGACATTTCTCACTCCCAACTAAGGCTCTTAATTGAAGATCCAACTAGCGGAGCAGCTGTAAAAAGGATTGCTGAGATCCTGCTGCAGAAAATCTACGAAAAACATCCTGAAATGGAATTAGACCCTGCAAGCCATGAATACTTTCTCATTTATCTTAATCCCCTATTAGAAAAAATAGTTACAGAACTTAGAGAAAAGCAAAAAGTGCTGCGTAAAATCTCTCCTGATGCGACCTTGGAAGCTGTGGATATTGATACTACTTTAAACAACTTCTTCATAGGAGCCAACGATAAACAAACGGTTTACGTAAACATGATTGCTAATATTATCAAAATGGGTAAGCTAGGAGGCGATCCCACCGCATCTAAGATTACGTTCCTAGAGACGTTTATACAGCACATTACACAGACTTCTCGAGTTAGAAATGCGTTAACAGCTGTTTTAGTACCAGCCATGCATCCTGTTCGAGCTTCTATTTTAGGAATTACTGATTTAATGGCTCAAGCTCTTAATAAAAATTATCTAAATGATCAATTTATAAAAAATTTATTAAATCCTGAAACTTTGAATACCTTAAAGGTTAAAAAACAACAATTAAAGCGTCAGATTGAAGATAAAAGAAATCTACTGAAGGCGGCAGAGGATAATCATAAAGCTGAGCAGCACAACAAAAAAATTATAAGACTGAAAGAGGAATTAGAAGAAATTCGGCGAGCGGTAAAGTTTAAAAAAATGGGCACCTCAGCAGAAAAAATAAAAGAGAATGAAGCTAAGATGGAAGGAAAATTTCAGCAGGGTTTATCACTGACTGCCACCATCTTGTACGATTTAATTAATTTCTTTGTTAATGAAAATCAAAGCTTTTGGGCTAATCAATTGGGTAAATGGGGTTTGTGGATGGCAAGCGTGGATGAAATTCATCTCCAAGAAGTATTAAGAACTTTTTACGATAAATTTTTTCATAATGATGATTTAAATGAGGGATTATTTTTAGAAATTATGCAAATGCTTCTAAAACGGATAGAAGAAAAAAGCGCCCTTGCGCTAGAAAGGTAATTCCTACTAAAGGAAAAATAAACCTGTATCCCTTGGATGAGAAAGTAATAAGATTCTATTCCAATAATCTTGCTCATGAAAATACTAGAGAAAGAAATAGAAAAAAAGCTTTAGAGGGTAAAATTTTTTCATTTAGGGCAATTAATTTTGATCATTTTTATTTTTAATAGAAGTAAGAATAAGCTAGGCTGTATTCGTACAAGCTTTAGAAGCTTTCCTTCTTTTTTTAACTTTTTCATCCCTTTAAATTAGCCCTCAGTTGTTTGATTTTTGTATTTGCATCTACTACCTACTCCACCTGCTAAAAACGTCGAAAAGAAATTTTTGGTAAGTTAACACGAGTTATCGAATAAGGAAATAGTTGGAAAAAAGGCCTTCACAGGTTTTAAAAGTATTTTGCACTTAAAAAACTTAAAGCTAGAAGGTCGAAATGTTTGAAAAAGATGTCCATTGATTAATCTCCATTTTTTGCGATAAGGATGATTTTTGTAAGCAATCAGAGGTTAATGGCACACAATATGGTTTGAAAGCTATTTAAGAATCGCTAGTGGGAAAAACAATAAAAGAAATAGAGGGCCAAAATTATCATTAAGCGAGGCGATGAGTAGTGTTATCGTTTCATAAAAGTGGCTATAGAACATTTAAAGATTACCATAGGCGATAAGTCATTCCGTCGCTGAAAAAATATCTTCCTCTTGTTCTTTCCTATCATAAGTTTATCACTTTAAAGAAGACATGCTTGTTTTCCCTTTTTATTTATTCACAAGCTTGTTTAAAGGAGTGTACAGGCATTTAATTTATCACTTCTACTCTATTGGCAGTATGTCATACCCGTCGTATCCACTCCCTTCCTAGTTTTTAAAAAAAATAGCAAAAAGGGAAAAAAATTCTATAGGGCACTTCTATGGATTTAAATTACACTTAGCTATTAATGATAGAGGGGAAATGTTTGGTTTATATGTTAACACCATGAAATGTGGAGACCCAAGTCCCTGTGTCTGATCTGTCGGCAGACATTTTTGGCAAAATGTTTGCCGACAAGGGAGAGATATCCCACCAATTGGATAGCTGCCCGATTTCTGCTGTCAGACTGGTGAACTGGTTTTGATTTAAGTTTGGATGGCTTGTTTAAAGATAAGATGGCTAAAAATTTTTTATTTCATTTTAGCCCTCCCCAAATTAAAAAGTACTTACAACCATTCTACAATGGAAAACGCTGCCTTATTTTTTCAGCAATATCTTTCAAAGGATTTTCTGCTAATTCAAGTTTGGTAAGCTGAGACAGCTGCCCGATTTCTGCTGGCAGACTGGTGAGCTGGTTTTGATTTAAGTCAAGGCATTCCAGCTCAGACAACTGCCCAATTTCTCCAGGCAGGCTGGTAAGCTGGTTTTGAGTTAAATCAAGCCATTGCAGCTGAGACAGCTGCCCGATTTCTGCAGGCAGACTGGTGAGCTGGTTTTGAGTTAAATCAAGCCATTGCAGCTGAGACAGCCGCCCGATTTCTCCAGGAAGGCTGGTGAGCTGGTTTTGAGTTAAGTAAAGCGCTTGTAATCGAGACAGCTGCCCGATTTCTCCAGGAAGGTTGGTGAGCTGATTTTGATTTAAGTAAAGCCAGTGCAGCTGAGATAGCCGCCCGATTTCTGCAGGAAAGCTGGTGAGTTGGTTTTGATTTAATTGAAGCCCTTTCAGCTGAGACAGCTGCCCTATTTCTGCAGGAAGGTTGGTGAGCTGGTTTTGATTTAAGTAAAGCCAGTGCAGCTGAGATAGCTGCCCTATTTCTGCAGGAAAGCTGGAGAGCTGGTTTTGATTTAAGGCCAGCGTTTGCAGCTGAGACAGCTGCCCAATTTCTGCAGGCAGACTGGTGAGCTGGTTTTGAGTTAAGTAAAGCGCTTGTAATCGAGACAGCTGCCCGATTTCTGTAGGCAGACTAGTGAGCTGGTTATGATCTAACATAAGCCATTGCAGATTAGGCAATTGGCCTATCTCCGGGGGTAAATAAGTCAAGCCTACTCTAGATAAATCTAAAGCTGTGGTATTTTTACAATTTTCTTCAATCCAACCTCTAAAAAGCTCCCCTTGTTTTTCTAAAGGTAAATACTTGATTTTTTCTTGACTTAGGTATTTTTTCCCGCTAGGAAGTTTTTTCCAAAGCAAAAGGCGATTAATATTTAAGAGATAAGAAGAGTAGTTAGCTAAAGTAAAATAATTTTTTTCAGTCTTTCCTTTAAATTCTAGAGGAGAAAGAGAACTAGCTAAAGTAAAGATTTGCCTAAAGATTGCATTTACCTTTGCTGTTTCAGAAAGCCTAATTTCTAGCTTATAAATCCTACCTAAGATAAAAGCCTGCTTGTTAATATCCTCTTGGGAAACATGTACTTTACCTATTTGTTTATAAAGAGAAGGCATCACTTCAGAAGCCAGCAGATGATGCCATCTTTTACAGACGCTAAATAAGGAAGGAGCTGCGCAAGCCTCTAAGATAGGGAGCAGCAATTCATTGGGCAAGCTTCCAATAGAGGCTGAAGAGATAAGATACATTTTATTTCCCGGGGTAGTAATGACTTCTCAGCATTATTATTTTTTAAAGGCAATATAAAAAAGTTAAAAAAGCAAGTCAAAACAATTCGTATCCTTATTAAGAAAGACAACTCACAGATAATTTACTATGCTTCTATTTCAGATAGATTAAAGGAAAGGGGGGACCTTCCAAGCACTCAGGAGTAGCCCCAGGTTTTGGAGATTAAGTGACACGGCAATTTTGATTTGGCCAAAAGAATGCCATTGATTCTTTGCCTTATTTGAGAAAAACGGCTTTTTTGGCGCAATGTCTTAATTCTTCTATCGAATGCTGGAATACATACGCCTAGCTTCTCCCTGTCAAGAAAGGTTGTTCTCCCAACCTAGTAATCTGCAGAAAAAGAGAAAAGCTTTTTGTCGTTATAAATCTGTAGGTTAGCTTAAGCTTACTTAGTTGCCGGAAGAACAGCGGATGACTTGTTTAAAGATAAGATGGGTAAAAGTTTTTTTATTTTAGCCCTCCCCAAATTAAAAAGTACTTACAACCATTCTACAATGGAAAACGCTGCCTTATTTTTTCTGCAATATCTTTCAAAGGATTTTCCGCTAATTCAAGTTTGGTAAGCTGAGACAGCTGCCCGATTTCTCCAGGAAGGCTGGTGAGCTGGTTTTGATTTAAGTCAAGGCATTCCAGCTCAGACAACTGCCCAATTTCTGCAGGCAGACTGGTGATCTGGTTTTGATTTAAGTAAAGCCATTGCAGCTGAGACAGTTGCCCGATTTCTACAGGCAGGTTGGTGAGCTGGTTTTGATTTAAGTCAAGCAATTGTAGCTGAGACAGCCCCCCGATTTCTGCAGGCAGACTGGTGAGCTGGTTTTGAGTTAAGTCAAGCACTTGTAGTTGAGACAATTGCCCGATTTCTTCTGGAAGGCTGGTGAACTGGTTTAGATTTAAGTAAAGCTTTTGCAGTCGAGACAACTGCTCGATTGTTTCAGGCAGACTGGTGAGCTGGTTTTGATTTAAGTAAAGGTTTTGCAGCTGAGACAATTGCCCGATTTCTGCAGGCAGACCGGTAAGCTGGTTTTGATTTAATTCAAGCCCTTGCAGCTGAGACAGTTGCCCGATTTCTCCAGGAAGGCTAGTGAGCTGGTTTTGATTTAAGTAAAGCGTTTGCAGCTGAGACAATTGCCCGATTTCTGCAGGCAGGTTGGTGAGCTGGTTTTGATCTAATTCAAGCCATAGCAACTGAGGCAGCTGCCCGATTTCTGCTGGCAGACTGGTGAGCTGGTTGTGATTTAAGCAAAGGTGTTGCAGTCGAGACAGCTGCCTGATTTCTGTAGGCAGGCTGGTGAGCTGGTTTTGAGTTAAGGAAAGCTCTTGCAGCTGAGACAATTGCCCGATTTCTCTAGGCAGGTTGGTGAGCTGGTTTTGATTTAAGTCAAGGCATGCCAGCTCAGACAATTGCCCGATTTCTGCAGGCAGACTGGTGAGCTGGTTTTTGCTTAAATCAAGCCCTTGCAGCTGAGACAATTGCCCGATTTCTGCAGGTAGGCTGGTAAGCTGGTTTTGATTTAATCCAAACCATTGCAGCTGAGACAGTTGCCCGATTTCTCCAGGCAGACTAGTGAGCTGGTTTTGATTTAAGTAAAGCGTTTGCAGCTGAGACAATTGCCCGATTTCTCCAGGCAGACTCGTGAGCTGGTTTTGGCTTAAATCAAGCCATTGCAGCTGAGACAGTTGCCCGATTTCTGCAGGCAGACTGGTGAGCTGGTTTTGATTTAATTCAAGCCATTGCAGCTGAGACAATTGCCCGATTTCTCCTGGAAGGCTGGTGAGCTGATTTTGGTTTAAGTCAAGCGCTTGCAGCTTAGATAACTGGCATATTTCTGAGGGTAAATAAGTCAAGCCAACCCCAGATAAACCTGAAGCAGTGAAGTTTTTACAATTTTCTTCAATCCAACCTTTAAGAAGCTCCCCTTGTTTTTCTAAAGGTAAATACTTGATTTTTTCTTGACTTAAGTATTCTTTCCCGCTAGGAAGTTTTTTCCAAAGCAAAAGGCGATTAATATTCAGCAGATAAGAGGAGTAGCTAGCCAGAGTAAAGCACCTTTTTTCCTGAGTTTTCCATTTAAATTCTAGCTCCGCAGGAGCAAGTGATTTAGCTAGAGTAAAGGCCTTCTTGAAGATTGCCTTAGCTTTTTCTCCTTCAGAAAGCCTATCATCCAGCTTATAAATTCTATCTAAAATAAAAGCCTGCTTGTTAATATCTCCTTGGGAAACATGTACTTTACCTATTTGCTTATAAAGAAAAGGCATCACTTCAGAATTTAGCAGATGATGCCATCTTTTACAGACGCTAAATAAGGAAGGAGCTGCGCACGCCTCTAAGATAGGTAGCAGCAGCTCATTGGGTAAGCTTTCAATAGATGCCGAAGAGATAGGATACATTTTATTTCCCGAGGTAGTAATGACTTTTCAGCCTTTTTATTTTTAAAGGCAATATAAAAAAGCTAGAAAAGCAAGTCAAACGAATTCGTATCCTTATCACCAAGGGGGTATCGGCTAACTTGTTAAGCAAAGAGCAAGCTACTATGCCTTATAGGCGACAGCTAGAGATAGAAGGTTTTGCTCAGCTTTGGCCGACTAAACGCAGTATGCTTTTAAGCTGCAATAAATCTAGGTTCTAGAATCTGTATATATTTAAGCCTTTCTAAAACTTATCTAATTGGCATTTTCAGCATCGTTTGGACATGAAAATTCTTGCCGCATGAGGTTCATAAAGGCTTTGACTTCTTTTGCATTGCCCTTAAGGTAAGGCTTAGCTAAAGTATGGCATTCTCTTTGATAGGTCGCTTGGTTGAGGATCACTACCCATCTTTGTTCAACGCCTACATAGCAAGAGGTAGTCTTAAAAGCTCGATAGCCTTCTACTATCGTTACAGTTTTGTCGTAAGGCTTTTTACCTCTTTACTTTGCAGGGGCACACGCGCAGCAAATAAGCCTTGTTCTCTTTTAAAGGCTTGTAAGGAAGTTGGTGTATAGAGAGCACTATCTCCTACTATATAGTTCAATATGATTTAAAGTATTTTTGCCTTAAAGTAGGATTCTAGGAGCTTTTTTTTTAATGCTATATTTTCTTTACAAGTAAATCATTACAAAGCTCTTAATTTCTTGCAAAGTTTACTATGGAAACAAACAGGCTAGATAGCCAACAAGGCCGCCTTTTTAAATTCCGTCTTAGCGCTGAACTCACTCAAAATCATCCTTTTTATTTAAGCTATCTTAAGTGGATTGGATGGAAGTAGCTAGAAGAAGAATTTGATAAGTTGTTTGTAGAAAAATTAGGCCAACCAGCTAGGCCTGTAATTAGTTGTAGGGCTCCTTCTATCTTGTAACACATCTGCTGGCTTACAGTTTAGGTATAATTGAAGCTGTCTTAGAATGCTTTCTTATCCGATAACTCGTGTTAAGCTAGGTAGCATTTTAGATCTTTTCCTAAAGATAGGGTAGCTTCTTTAAGCAAAAGTTTCCATGCAGCTTTTTTTTACAAACTTAGATAATAAAGTGGAGAAATATGAGACCTCTTTATCAGTAAAGTCTCTTATTTCTGAGCACATAAAGTCATAAAAAGAGGAAATTCTTGGCGACTACGATTTTCCATTTTAGCATTTGCACCTGTGCTAATCTTATTAGAGCACCACTCTTCCATATCGTATACGCTAAAACCAGCTTCTCTTAACCAATGAAAATAGTTACAGAGAGGGAAATGGTAAGAGGTGAGCTGCGCAGAGTGTTGTCCCTTACTAGGATGGGCACAGATAGGAATTTCTAGAGGAGACATGTATCTATCTACGCGACGGTATTGAAGCTTTTTGTCCTTATCTATCTGCCAGGAAGTCTGGCGAGGAAGCCGAAAATAAGGGTGATTAAGAACCATTATTAATACACCTTGCTTTTCCAAGTGTCTATAAGCATTGTGGAATACTTGCAGAGGAGATGAAATATTTTGCAGAGCTAAAATAATGGTAGCATGAGTAAATTTCTTGTCATCTAAAGAAAGGTTTTTTGTAACATCCGCTACCTTGTAATGATGCTGAAGGTTAGTATCCAATTTTTTGGCTTCTTTGATCAAAGTAGGAGAAAGATCTATACCCATATAGTTTGTATGGGTAGGAAGATGACGAGCTAACACGCCTGATCCGCAAGCAATATCTAATATAGCAGGAGAGGAGCAAGCTTGAAGGTTTAGCAACCGCAACAAATTTGGAATGATAATTTGCTGGTGATAGTAATGACCTTCTGCGCCGACAAGGCTTTTATACCATTGGCTGGCAGGCTCCCATGAGGCAGCTTTTGGATGCGGTAATTTGGTAGGTGTTTTCATGAAAAAATCAACTCTCTAGGATTAAGTAAACATAAATTTTTAAGATAACTTCTTGTGTTTCCTTTAAAGGGGGACAATAGGAATTTAACTTGTTATGCGAAGAGTTTACAAGGTAGCAGATTTTACTTTCTACAGATATGATGAACTAGTAGCTTGATAGGACAGTACAAAAGTAGTCTCTTAGGCTCAAGAAAATTAAAGTGTATACGTTTTTTAATCTAATCCTTATGCAGTCACGTACTTTATGAAATCCTTTTTGTTAAGCAGAGGGACATCTTTCAGAGGCTTAGGTATACAGACTAAGTTTTTTTAAACGCACTATTAGGAAAATTATTTTTACCAAAAGTGGAAATGCTTGGAGGAAATTTAACCAAGAGACAAGAAAACTTTTAACATCCTACTCATTGGACCCCATTTTTTTAAAGTGACAACATTAACCGCTTTTAATAGAGCACATCTTCAAGAGAGAAAGAAAAAGTTAAAGCCAAAGGAATGCATGGCGTGAACAAGAAGAAGGCAGAGATTGCGAGGGATAAGAAATTTTAAGAGTTGTAATACTTGTAAATTGTAAAAGGATTATTAAATTTTAAATAATAGAGAATTGATCAATCATTTGAAAAAGTCCTACCTTCTTTATCTGATGGCCTGTTTGAAAGAAACTAAGAGGAAAAATAGTGAAAAATGTTATAAGAAAGCAAGCTAGGAAGATATCAAGTTAATGAATGCATATTAGAGGATGTCCATGGTTAAAGTGACTGTTTTATATACGGGTGAGCTTCACTGCCAAGTAATTCGTGAGAATCCACGAGCTACGCTGGAAACAGATGCTCCTGTAGATAGTGGGGGAACAGGGGTATCATTCTCTCCTACAGATTTGATGGCAAGTGCTTTAGCAACTTGCATAGCGACAACTCTAGCTTTATACGCGCAGAGAAAAAGCTGGGATGTAACAGGGATGCGACTGGAAGTAGAAAAAAGCATGACTACTCAACCCATTCGCCGCATTGGAAAAATTATAATCAAGATAGGGATTCCTCAGAATTTTTCTTTCGAGCAAAAGCAAACTTTAGAAAGGATAGCTGCTAGTTGCCCTGTTCATCATAGCTTACATCCCGAGGTAAAAGTAGAGCTTATTTTTTGCTGGGGTAGCTAGAACTTTATCAAGGATGGCTGTAAAAAATTATAAATTTTTTTAAGCTCCTCTGAAGTTTTGGGATAGGCTAAAAGTAGTAAATAAAATATAGAAAAGGATATCTTATGGAGAAAGCAAATGCTTAATAGCCTGAATCCTTTTGAAGATCCTTTTCTGATCCAAAAACTAAATCCTCTTCTAATTGAATCGCTACATAGTTACTGGATAGCTTTAAAAGAGGCAAAAGTTTCTGCTGAAGAAAAGTTACAAGTAGAGGATGCCTTATATAATTTGGTAGGCTTTGCTTTTCTTCACCTGTTCCAACCTCTTTATCACCAACATCCTCCTAAAATTTCTGGGTCAGTTTTTTTACTTTCTGCCGTGCATTCTGATGGAATAGGCGATTATATAACATTATTTAAATGCGCTAAAATTTTAAAAGAACATCACCCTGCTTTAGAGGTTTATCTTGCTTATACTCATAAGCAATCTTTGCCTTCCATCGATCCTTACCTTTATCATATAAAAAAAGAAAATATTTATGCTTTTAAAGAAACCGAGGAAGCTTGCAGTGTTATCTTAGAACCTATTTTAGAGGGAAAAAAAAGTTTTTTATGTGAAGCGCAGCTTGACCAATTACTACTAGAGCACGATAGGCTTTTAGCTGAGTATGAAGCTTTGCAAGAAACCCACCCTCAGATAGCCCTAGCTATTCAGGAGCTTTCTAATGAAGTGGATCGATCTATTCAATCGCACTATTATTATCAGCAAAAAAAAGTAGAAGCGGAAAAGCTTTATCTTTTAATGAAAAAAAGCTTAGCTATTGTGCACATCGCATTGGCTTTGAACACGTTTGATAATCCTGAGTTAGCCTCGAAATCTCTTTATTTTGCAGAAGCGGGAAATTTTCAGGGGATAGCGAACTATCTTCAACGCCATTGGTTTAGCATAGGATTAAACGCCTTTGAAGAAGGGGTTTTCCTTAATAATCATCATACAACCTCTCATTGGAGCTGCACAGCTTTATGTCAATATCTATGGCAAGTTGATCAGCCCCTTGCTGAGCATCTTGAAAATTATTTAAAGGATTATGCTATAGAAGTTGCCTACTTGCCGCATTCTTCTGCTCATCAAGAGGTTTTTATCGAGATGATGTGCCGCTTTCATCTACATGATAGCCGCCATCTTACCATTATTCTTCCTCAGCACAAAAAAGAGCAACTTCTTCACTTTAGCGATAGTTGGATGCTTGCTTACGGATTTTCTAAAATCCTTGTAGTCGATTTTGTACCTTCTGCCCGAGAAACAGTATTAAATCAAATTAATTTGGCGAAAAGAAAAATTTTACGGCTAGTTTACGTTCTTCCTTTACCAGCTTCAGATTTTACCAAACTAATAAATCTGAGTGGAGAAATTATAGGCTGTACGGGTGATGGATCATTAAGTGATTGCATTCAATCAGGCAAAATTCCTTTTTATGAAGTGCGCCGACATAAAACAGGAACTTTAGAGGCTTTTATACAGTTAGCGCAAAAATTAATGCTGCCGGAGGTTTTGAAGTATTGCGAGCTCTTAAAGCAGTTTGCAGATTGGCCCGTCCCTTCCTTTCTAGAAAAATTTGAAGCAATACTTCAGGATAGCTCTTTTAGAAAGCAGTGGAAGACGTTAGTGGAGTTTATTAAACATTATTATTGCTTAGAAGATTCCTATCTTGCTCTTATCAATCGCTTTTTGTGGATGTCTCTATCTAAGGAAGTTAAAGAAAAAGAAAAAAGCCTGATCAATAGCTATTTCGAAGGAACAATTGGTGCAGAAAGTGTTTATCTAAGCTTAGAAGAAACATTAAAAAGCCAACTGCCTAAAATTGTGGAAAGTTAAGGAGTAGTTAGCTTTATTTCTAACGTTTATAAGAGCAATATACAGAGGATAGCATCGAGCTTGTAGACATCCCTCTGGCGCTCATTAGCAACAGGTAGTTTTTAGCAGGCGCTCAGCAGGTTCCTTTATTAGGATAAGGCTAAATAAAGTTTGATTAGAGCCAACCATCTTGCTTTAATGAGCAGTCGTAGTAGAGGATCTACTATTAGACATCTTAACTTTTTTACACAAAAAAATTAAAGGGATCATAGCTAAAAAGCCCCAAGCTGCTAGCCAAGCTAAATCATTGGTAGAAAGCATATAGCTTTGCTGCTCAATCAGCTTTTCTAAAAGTTGATTAGAAACATCTGATGTAAAGGAAGGATGATAATTTGCTAGAGTTTCATAAAATTTTTCTGTAGAAGAGTTGAAAATTGTTAAAGCCTCTGTAAGGCGAGCACGATGAAAGGTTTTAAGGCGCGTCCATATTTCAATAGACAAAGATGTTCCCAATCCACTTCCGACAAGAATACGGATAAAATTGTAAAGACCCGAGGCGCTTGCATAGCGGTCTTTGGGAATATTACCCAAAGAGAGTTGTACAAGAGGTAAAAAGAAAATAGCTACCCCCAATCCTTGGAGAAAACGAGCGAGCATAATCGCTTGCAAGCTAATAGCCGTAGTAAAATGAGCTTGGTAGAAAAAACTTAAAGCAAAAAACAGAAAACTTAATGACGAAATCAAGCGAAGATCAAAGCGGTTCATATATCTTCCTACGAGAGTAGAGAGTAGAAAAGGGATAATCCCTACAGGAGCTACCGCCAAACCTGCCCAAAAAGGAGTATAGCCTTGTTCTGTTTGCAGCCAGAGAGGAATGGTTACAGTACTTCCAAAATAAAATAAAAAGCCGATCGTAGTTGCAAGGCAGCCCAAAGCAAAATTGATATTTCTAAAAAAAGAAAGATCGACTATAGGATATGGTTGATAATAAGTCCATATAATAAAATAGCTTAAGGCGATGATAGAAGCAATTGCGAGTGCGAGAATAGTGTTGGACTTAAACCAATCCAAATCTTTGCCTTTATCTAACATAATCTGTAAGCATCCTACTCCTAGCGATAACAAAGCAACCCCAATCCAATCGATTGGATTTCTTACCACTTGGCTGTCTTTATCTTTAAGTAAATACCAGGTTACACTGGCAGAAAATAAGCCAATAGGAACATTCATATAAAATATCCACGGCCAACTATAAAAATCCGTCAAATAACCTCCTAGAATAGGTCCTAGAATTGGAGCTATAATGACAATCATTCCCCAAAAACCTAAAGCGTTCCCCTGCTTTTCCGGAGGATGATTAGCTAATAACAAAGTTTGGGATAAGGGAATTAACGAGCCCGCCACAGCGCCTTGCAATACACGAAAAAAAACAAGCATGCTAAGAGATGAAGAAAGTCCACAAAAGAAAGAGGTAATGGTAAATAAAGCGATAGACCAGCAAAAAAGGCGTACTCGGCCAAAATAATCAGATAGCCAACCCGTAAGGGGAAGAATGATAGCATTGCTAGCAGAAAATGAAGTGATCACCCAAGTACCTTCCTCAGTACTTACATTTAAATTGCCAGCAATATAGGGAATGGCTACATTTGCAATCGAAGTATCTAGCACTTGGATAAATGTTCCTAAGCCTAGTGCTACATTAAGCAAAGTAAGCCTATATCCTTGCTCGTATTGTTCACTCTTCATTGCTAATCATCTTTTTTCTTTAAGTTTGCTTGAATTACTTCTTCGATTACATGATCGATGGGTTCTAAATGAACATTAAACACTGTAGTAGTAGCTAGAGGGCGGCTAGGAGAGGTGCTAGCAAGCATAGGTAAATCTTGATTGCTAATATCTACTTTAACTTCAGCAGAAATTCCTAAGCGCAAAGGATATTTTTTCATTTGCTCCGGCTCAACGCTTATACGTACAGGTAGGCGTTGAACAATCTTGATCCAATTTCCTGTCGCATTTTGAGGAGGGATTAAAGAGAACTTACTGCCGCTACCTGAAGCTATGCCCACCACTTTTCCTCTATATTCTATCTTTGAACCATACATATCAAAACTAATCGTAGCCGGTTGGCCAATACGCATAAATTTTAATTGAGTTTCTTTAAAGTTTGCTTCTACCCAATAATCATTCTGGGAAATGATAGCCATAAGAGGCGTTTGCGGCCGTACGGATTGTCCTACGTTAACGGTACGTTGCGCTACATAACCTGTAGCGGGTGCATAAATGTAGCAATGCTGTAAATCATAATAGGTTTTACGGACTTGAGATTTGGCTTCAATAAGCAGAGGATGGCATTCTAAAGATGTATTTCCGACAGCTGCTATAGCTGCCGCTAGCTCTGCCTCAGCAATTTGGTGAGCCGCTTTTGCCATAGATAAGCCGGCTTTAGAATGAGTATATTCTTCTTTAGAGACAGCTTGTATTTCTACAAGGTGCAAGCGATTTTCATAGTCATAATTTGCTTTTGACAAAGCAATCTTGCGTGCTTCTAGGGTCGACTGGCTTGCTTTTACTTTCTCATAAAGCTGACGTACTTTTAAGACCGTGGAAGCCAAGGAGGCCAGAGAGTGCTCGTGTTTAAGTAAATATTCTGTTGGGTCGAGTTTTACTAAAAGTTGGCCTTCGGTCACAAAATCCGTATCATCCACATAGTAAGCAATTACAGAGCCGGTGATAGCAGGATTGACGTTAATCATATTCCCACTCGCGTAAGCATCATCTGTGGTTTCATAACCTTGAAGGTAGAGTACATAGAGTAAACCCCAGCTTAGGCTTGCTAAAGCCAAGATTAATGTAAATCCCCAAAGCTTTTTATTTCTCTTGATAATATTAGAGGAAGATAGAGGGGAAGAGGAGGGCTCTTGGCTATCTAGACTATCGGGATTAGGCGATTTTTCAGAGGATTTATTAGCCTTTTGCGGCCGGGCTACTAAATCTTTTATTGTATCTACTCTCATTCTGGGCGTTTCTTTATTGGCTTTCATTGTCGTATCCACCCCCTAATGCACTGATTAAACTTGTAAATCGCATGTAATAATTTTCTAAGGCCACTAGCTTTTTATTCTCTTTGGAGGTTTTGTCAAATTCGGCGTCTAATACATCTAAGTAAGAAGCTAGATAATATTTAAAGTTTTCTTTAACAAGTAATAAATTTTCTTCTGCTAGCTTGGCAATTTGTACAGAATCTTGCATTTCTTCAAAAGCATATTTTAACTCCGCTATGCTATCTAACACAGTTTGGACTGCTGTAAGAATAGATTGATTATATTGTTCGATGGCAATGTAATATTCTTCATGGGCTGTGCCTAAATTAGCTTGAAGGAGTCCTCCTTCAAAAATGGGCAAATTAATGGCAGGGCTTGCTTGCCCATAAACACTTCTCCATTTAAAAAGGTCATGAGGATGAAGAGTTTGATAGCCAAGAAGCCCCATTATGTTAAAGCTTGGATAGTAAGCTGCTCGTGCGACTTTAATTTTTTTTGCCGCTTCTTCTGCTCGCCAGATGCTTGCTGTCACATCAGGCCTATGCGCTAAAAGGTTAAAGGGTAGATTTGTAGGTAACGAAAAGAGAAAAAGCTCTTGATTTTCAATCGCAATTGCTTCTATGGGTTGGCAGAAATCCCCTGCGATTAAGGCTTGCAGTTGATTTTCATAGGCTTTAATTTGAAGTTGAACTTGCTTGAGTAGCAATTGCGCTTCTAAATGATATGTTTGAGCCTTTTTTAGAACACGTGGGTGCTCAATATCATTTTTAACGCGTTTTTCTACCAATAGTAGGTACTCAGCACGATTATGAAGTTTCTTTAAAGCCAATATTTTTCGCGCATAGGAAACCTGCAAACGGAAATAAGTTTGGGCTATAGAAGTACTTAATATGACGGAGGAAAAAGCTGCATCTGCTTTGCTAGCTAAAATTTCGCCTACAGCAGCTTTAAAGCTATTGAAATTCTGCTGCCATATATCGAGCTGGTAATGGGTGTCTAAATTAATTTCTGTCTGCGTAAAAATAAAGCCTGCGGAACGAGCAGGAGAAGCTGAAGAAGTAGTAAAAGCTGAGGCTGGGGGGGAGGTTGAAGCAATAGAGGCAATTGTACCTGTTTTACTCGTGCGCGACCGCGTTATATCGGTTTCAAGTTCTAGCGTAGGCCATAAAGCAGAACCTGCTGCTCGAGCAGCATAATTGGCTATTTTTACACGAGCCTGAGCAATTTTAATACTTGGATTATCAGATAACCCCTTGCTTATAAGCTTATCAAGTTGGCTATCGCCAAACATTAACCACCAGTGGGCCTGGGGCCATTCACCGGGAGTAAATGGCTCTTCATTAATTGTTGAGAGGAGCGATCCTTCAAAAGCTTTAGTAGGAAATTCATAAACATTGGGCTGGCGTTGTTTTAAACAGCTCGTGAAATTGATTGTGGTAAGGGATAAGAAAGCTAAGGTGCAAATTAAGGAAGGTATCTTATATTTTTTCATAAATATAGCAAGCATGAGATAGATGTGTAATTTTTCAAACCTTCTTTATTTACGTTTTTACTAAAATAAATTCTAGATATTTATTCCTGCCTAAGCAGATTAAAAGATAGACTTGGTCCTTCAGGAAATTTTTTGATGATGCAGGCGCGAAGGAAAAGGCTCTCTTCCTTTAATTGTTGATTAAAAAATCTTCAAAATTTGTTTTAAGCGCTAAAAGGAGACTGTGAAAATTTCTCTTTGAAGAAAAATTGTAGCAAAAGGTTAACCTATAGGGAGGCTTTATTATCAAAAATCACTTTCTATCTGTTGCTCGTGATTGTTTAACGGAGTAGTTTAGGGAAAAATTTTTTTTCTTCTGAAAAGCAGAATTGTTTTTTTAGCAAAAAGCTAAGCTAGCGATAGCTAGCAGTTGAGACGATGTGCCATTTCTACAGCTATTTTCTTAGGGGCTTTTAAAGATGGCAGATAAGTATGTTTAGCCAATTGTAACGGGAAAAAATCCGAGCGATGTTATTGATAAGGTTCATCCACACAGCTTTTAATAATATCGGTACATTTAATAAAAAAATTAATTAAATTCTCATTTTTTTCGATTTCCCTAAGAGCTTCTTGGCAGGCTTCTTGGTGAAGGTTGGTAAAACTTTGCTGTAATAAAGGCCCATGATAAAGGGCTCCAGCTAAGCTTACAATATCTTTAAATAGCTCCTCAATAAGTTTAAGGCGTTCTTCTGCTAGAGGATGCGCATAAAGGTCGTAATTTCCTGTTTTCAAAAGCTTATTAATTAATATATTTTCTTCTTGAACGGAAAGCTGAGCAATCCTTTGTCTAGCACTGGTAATGAGCTGCTTTCTTTTATTAAAAACTTGCAAGGAGGGAGAGTTAAATTTAGCAGGGCATACAATCTGGCTAATGATTTCTTGAAATTGCGCATAATTAGCGACTTGGCTTGTGGCTAAAAAGCTTGCCAAAATTTCACGTCCTTCCGCCAAAGCTTTCTTTTCATCTAATGTTTGACTTAACGTACAAACTAAATCTGGATTTTCGTAAATATTTTTATAGGTAAGTTTGATTAAATATTTAAGGTTGTGTTGATAAGGTGCATCCTTTTCATCCTCAATTAAATTTTTAGGAATAAAAGAGGTAGTTTCATCTTCAAGAATGTTCGTTAAAATAGGTGAAGACTTTAAGATAAGTTTTTGAGTAATCCCTTGCAGGTAAGAAGTTTGGTAAGCATTTAAAAGAAGACTCAATAGATAATGATAGTATTCCCCATTTAACTGGCGCTCGGGAGTGTAATGTCGTAAAAAGGTAGAAGGAAAAGAATCATTTGAAAGAGGGTAGCGGGTAGATAGTTTACCTGCTACAGCATCCATTACATAATCCTTTTTAGCTCCTTGGGTGATATTATCAAGCAGTGAAGGAGCGTAGTCAATAAGGAAACGTAGAGCACGGACTTCTGCGTAAGAGAACAGGTTTGTAGGAGTTTTTTTTACTTTAGACAGTTGGGTTTTGTTACCAAAAGGAAGTACCGATAGCATGGCAAAGATAGGAAGGCCATCATTTAAAAAAGCATTATAGCTATGGTATTTGGAAAACGACAGATTGATTATTTGTAAAAACTGCTTTACCATAATAGCGCTTATGTTTAGTGCATAAGCAAAACTTTTAAGAGTTGTCTTTTGCATAGAAAGGTTATTGTCTTTCCTAAGAGCTTGTAAGGAATAGGCAAGAGTAGAAAAGAACAGGGCTGAAATTAGCTCAATACTAGCAAAAACGGTGTTTAAAAGATAACCACCAATAAGAATCCCTTTAGTTATGCCTCTTTTTAAAGCCCCTTGATCGTTTATGGCATCAAGATGTTGCAACGCATGGGTTCCGAGGTTACTGATTACATAATGGAGACGGTGGCATAAAGGCTTTGGATGCAACATATCCTTTTGACTAGAATCGGCTTGCATAATCTGATGCATTAAAGGAATTGTAGAGTTGATGTCATATAATTTATTCATGAGGTCCCAATATGATTAAAGCTGTGCCTTAATACTAGCCGATTTATTAGTAATAAAGATAGTATAATTATTTACTTAAAATAAATTTTTATTGATAAAAAGAAAGGTTGTGAAAAGGAAAAAAATCTAGCATCCTAAAGAATATTAACAAATAGGAATAAAACTATTTCTCCTAAAAGGCTTTTTTGGTGAAATTTTTACCTCAATGAAAACTTATAACTTTTTTAAAAAGCCAAAGTACATGCGGAAAAAGTATAAGAAGTCAAATTAAGTGGCGGCCCTATAATAAAGAGAGAGCAACAGGTAGAGGCCAAACAGCCTATAAAAAGTTCTGGATAGGGAGATGTTAGGGAGCATCCTTCCTTGTTCTATCTTGAATCTCTTGAATAGCTTTTTGACAAGCTCGGGCAAATAAGTTTTCTGTTCCAAAAGCGTTGTAAACATCCCCTTGATTTAAAAGATTTGTATTAACATAATTTCTACAAAGCAACTTGCCTTGATGTAGCTCTCCTGACAGGGTGCCAATCTTATTGAAAAGTTGCTGAATACATTGGACACGTTGGAGAGAAAGACCCTGCTTTTCTATTTCATAGGAGCCAAGTTGCAGCAATTTTTTCGTAAGAATTGCTTGTTCTTCAGAAGAAAGTTGGCTGAAGCAATTTTTAGCATGCACAAGGCGTTGGTACCTTTCATTATAAGGTTTTAAGGCAACTGCTCTAAATTGGGTGGGGCATACGATTTCACTATGAAGCTCTTGTAATTGAGCGTAATTGGCAAGTTGCAGATTTATATTATAAAGCGTTTCTAACATTTCTCGGCCATCTTCTATTGCTTTTAACTTATCAGCTTCTTTACTAAGTAAGTAAACTAGCTCTTCATTATCATACAAATCTACAAAAGCAGTTTTAATAAGGCTTAAGATGTATGTTTGATATTTTACATCTTCTTTATGAATGCTTACATTATAGTAATGAATATGATGAGCATCTTGATATCCTTCTAAGAAGCTTGTATGCATCAGATAGCTTCCGACTAAAGTTAGCAAGCGTAAACGATAATGCGTATCACGTAAATTAGCAAAATTTAAACGATTCAAAATATCAATGCAATCAGGATTTTGGTGTAGGAATCTTTCTAAAGTGGGGTCATCGGTGAAATTACTTCTAATGTTAGAAGAGAAATCCCTGGCTAGCCCTCGTGCGATATCTTGCAAAGCTGAAGGCGCTAACTCTATAGCTATTCGGGCAATTTTTACTTCAAAAGGCATTAAGCTACCGCCAATAGGTATCCTACCAGCCTGGCAATCAAAAATATGACCTATAAAGAGAGGAATAAAGGCAGAGGCTCCATGGATAGCATGGCTAGCCGTTGCATTGAGACTGTGATACTTCGAAAAAAAGCCTCGCTTTAGGCAGGTCACTTGAAGAGCAATGATAATAGCGCAATTTAAGGAGTGAGCACATAGTTTAAAAGTAATCTTTTGAAAAATGGGCGATCGGGTTTTTAAAAGCAGGTGGCCGGTAAGGGCTATAGCCGATAAAGCTGCCGTTACCAATCCTTCACTTATGGCAAGCGGCGTATTTAATAGATAGCCTGTAGCTACAAAACTTTTACTCAACACAATGACAATCTTTCCATGCCAGCGCTTACTATTGGCGCGTTGCTGCATGGCTGTTCCCACATAGGTGATCCCGTGACAAATCTGATGCACTAAAGGTTTGAGGTGAAGCACGTTTTTATCAGAAGCCGCTGGATACCTTAACTGTCTTAAAATTGGGTCTGTATCTAGTGCATTTATTGCTTGAAAATTCATAAATACTCTCCCCATAAGCTTTTCTAAAAGCTGCTTTAATAAGATTTACACTAATCCTTTATTTTAAAGAAAAGATAAAGATAAGAAATATAGGAGCTTTTAATTTATCCTCCTTAGTAGATTGCTAATATTATCCTGGAACAGATATTTGCTTGCCGCCCAGTCGCCATAAACGCTTGAAGCTCTTTATATGAAAAATGCAAGAAAGAAGAAATGGAGGCCATTGCCTTTCCAATTGATTTGCCTACACCTTAATCTTTTAGCTATAAAGGCCAAAAATAGATTAGCAAATATAATCTCTCTTCTTTAACATCCTTTTTATTCTTATTTATGGAGTGCCAGTATGCAAGAAGTTATAAAAACATTTGAAGTTACCTCTTTTGAAAACGTCATAACTGAAGAAATGAAAAAGGAGGCTATTCAAACTTTAGAGCAGGGTAAAGTAGTCTATTTTCCTCATTTACCTTTTAGCTTACATGAAGATGAGTTCCAATTTCTCTCCCCCCACGTAGTAGCCCCTAATTCAAAAAACATTAGCTATGATGCAATAAAAGATCGATTAGGCGGAACAATTTGTAGAGGAGAGAAAGAGCAAAAGTTAAAAAATATGATGGAGCGTTATGCTTTGCAAAGTCGTCTCTTTATTGAAAAGCTATTTCCTCATTATAAAGAGCATTTAATCCAAGGTCGTACAAGTTTTCGCCCAGCAGAAATAGCAGGAAGATCTAGCTCCTGGCGTAAAGATGATACTCTACTCCATGTGGATGCTTTTCCTTCTTCACCTGTAAAAGGGAAACGAATCATGCGTTTTTTTTCAAATATCAATCCAGCTCAGCAACCTAGAGTTTGGAAATTAGGGGAGCCTTTTGCTGAAGTAGTACAAAAATTTGGAATAAAATTAAGAAAGCCGGTCCCCGGACTAGCTTGGTTATTAAAAGCAGTAGGCATTACCAAAGACTATCGCACTCTTTACGATCATTATATGATCTGTCTGCACGATTTAATGAAAAGAGATAAAGAGTATCAAGAGAATGCTAAACAGCAAGAAATATTGTTTCCACCTGGGAGTAGCTGGATAGTTTATACCGATCAAGCTTCCCATGCAGCGCTTGCAGGTCAATATGTTATGGAGCAAACCTATTACCTTCCTGTAGAAAGTCTACAAAATCCGGAAACCTCACCATTACACGTATTGGAACGCTTTTTTGGACAAAAATTAATTGAAAAGGGTTAAAGCTTAAACGTTTACTTAGCCTAATCTACCTAAAAAAGTAAGCCCTTAACAAGTTAAGGGCTTTTTTTCAAATAATCTTAGAATTTAAGCTAAAAAGCCATGTTACCTTCTAGTAGTTATGCGAGGAGCCGCAGCCACAGGATGAACGTGCATTGGGATTACTGATTTTAAAACCTGCCCCCTGAAGTCCATCCACATAATCAATTTCTGAACCTAAAAGTCGAGGCACTATAGCTTTTTTTACGTGAATTTCGATAGCATGGGAAACAAATATCTCATCATCTTCAGCAGCTTTTTCAGAGAAGTCTAACACATATTCAAAGCCACTGCAGCCTGCCATTTTCTCTTCAAATCTAATGCCCCAGCCGGTTTTACCCTCTTCGGTTAAAATCTCTAGATATTTTTTGGCAGCACGTTCAGTAATGGTAATGGTAGATAAATCTGCTTCTTCTTGTAAAAGGTTGTTAAGTCTTTCTACTAACGTATTAATTTGCTCTTCATTCATCCCATGGCCTAACATGCCAGCTTCTAGAGTTTCCCAAGTGGCTGCATGGCATCCTACGCAATGGAGCCCTGCACGCGTAATTTCTTGCGCTAATTTTTGCGCTTTAAAGGGAAAAAGAGATAAAATTTGTTCAATCGTCATCTGGCGATGGATGATAGTATTTTCTTGATTTTGTGTGCTAGTCATGGGCTTAACCTTTTCATTAAAATGATACTTTTACATTGCCTTTTTTGATGCGACACTGGCAAGCAAGTCGCTCGTCGCAGGTACCTTCTCCAAGAAAATCTTCTTCTTCTTGAGTTGGAGAGGAAAGATTTTCTTTTCCCTCTTTAACAAGGATAACACAGGTTCCGCATACACCCTCTGTACAGGCAAAAGGAACTCCTGCTTCTTCACAAACTTCAGCGATTGGTGAATCATCAGGCAATTCAATTTCTTCGCCATTATGATCAAATATTAACTTGGCCACTTCTAAAGACTCCGCTTATATGATTGCAATAATCATTATAGGCATATATCTAATAAAGAACAATGCCAATTAAATATTCTCCTTTTCTTGTGTAAATGCTCTGGAGACTTTACTAGTATAAATAATAAGAAAAAATCCGCTGAGGATAAAGGGCAGGCTTAAATATTGGCCCATTTGCATTGTTGATTCGTCAATAACAGTACTTTGCGAACTCTTAAAGAATTCTAAAAAAAATCGCGTGGAAAAAAGCAATATAAAAAACAATCCGGTCATGAAGCCAGATCTCTTGCGCACATGAGTTCTTTGCCAAATTAAAATGAGGAGAGCAAAGATAATTAGATAAGCAAAGGCTTCATAAAGTTGGACGGGATGACGAGGTAGAGGCAAGCTATGATCGGCAGGATTTCCAAATATTACTGCCCAGGGCGCTTGAGAAGCTGTCCCTAGTATTTCCTGATTGAAGAAATTGCCTAGGCGAATACAAGCGCCAGCTAAGGCTGTAGGTACGGCTATAATATCTGCAAGTGTTAAAAAAGTTAATTCAGAAAATTTCTTACGGATAGATAAACGATAAATAGCTAGGGCTAATAAAATACCCACAGCACCTCCATGGCTGGCCAAGCCTCCTTCCCAAACTTTTAAAATGTCTAAAGGATAATATTGATAATAAGGCCAATCATAAAAAAAAACGTGACCTAGACGGGCGCCAATAATGATGCCGGTGACAACGTACCATGTGAGGCGATCTGTTAGCCTTAATGCTATCGAGGAGATATCTTTATTGTTTTTTTGAGAGCTATAGCATTCCAGCAACCAAGTGCGCAGAAGATGAAGAACGATGGAATAACTTAATATAAGGCCTAACACGAAAAAGACGCCATACCAGGCGATAGGCCTGTTAACAAGGGGTAGAGTGAAGATATCTTTAGAAGGGTTCCAGTATAGCCAGGCAATCAACAAGTGCATATAAAAGACCTTTAGAAGTCAAAGGCTCCTACTTTTTGCCATAGGAGCCTTTTGATCGGAGTAGAGGGATTCGAACCCCCGACCTACTGCTCCCAAAGCAGCCGCGCTAGCCAAGCTGCGCTATACTCCGAAGAAAAAGTAAACTATAAGCATGAGGGGCTTTTTCAGCAAGAAATTTCTAAGGGACTTGCTGATATTTCGACTTAACAACTTTAAAGTAACCATAGATCGATAGCTTTGATTAGAAGATAAGCTGGATAAGTCCGTAATGACCCAGCTTGGATATTCCCCAAGTTCTCTAGACTCCTTTAAATAAAAATTGAAAGTTTTTTCGAATGAAGAATAGCTTAGTTTAAATCCATTCTAAGAAGGTAGCTCAGTAACTTTTTATGTTAGGTTGTAGGATTATTTTATTGCCTATCTAATCGGTTAGCTAGCTTAGAGAAAACGTTAAGGTGTCCAAAGCTTAAGAGCTGGTTACATATCTTCAGCTAATAAATACAACTTCCGGTCTCATTTTGCTCAGTCAGCTTCTTTTTCTACTTGCCTAACTAAAGTGGCTTGAGAAAGAAAAACTGGAGTGAATGTATTTCATCCACTAAAGCTTTATTAATCGTTAAATTAAAGAGCTCAAGAGAAACAGCTTATATGAAATCATTGTAGATAGAATTCATGTGTTAAAGAACGCCTTCCCCTCCCTCTTTATTGCGATTATTAGGTTCATTGAAATCGATTTTTTTCTGAATAGCTTGATAAGCACTGATAATGTCTTTATCATCGGTCTCTATACCTTTTTTTATCAGGCGTACACTAGACATCACGGTGGAATGATCTTTAGAAAAAATATCGCCAATTTTTGTAAAAGGCATTTGAAGTGTCTGCCGACAGAGATACATCGCTAATTGTCGGGGAAAAACACAATCACGGCTTTGCGCTTTTCCCAAAATATCTTCCGACATAATGCCAAATATTTCTGCAATACTTTTAATTATTTTCTCGGGAGTAAGGACATGTTGTTTTTCCTCAAGCAATAAATCACTTAAAATCTGTTTAGCCATAGGCACAGTAATACCTACTGTGGAGTGCTTTGCCATTTGCTCGTTGAGATGTGAGCGCAAAACTAAAGCTTCTAAAGCACGAATCAATGCTTTACTACTGCTAGGAAAATTATCTAACAGAAATTCAATGATTTTAGCATGAATAGGAAAATTAAAAAATTGAGCTTTTTTACGAATAGCAAGGGCTAATTCTTCCCTAGACAAAGAAAATAGATTAAGGACCACTCCCCATTCAAAACGGCTAACTAGGCGCGGTTCAATATAGGTAAGCTCTGCAGGAGAGCAGTTTGCACTTAAGATAATCTGCTTATTATCAAGATGAAGAGTATTAAAGGTATGAAAAAATTCTTCCTGAGTGGCTCCCTTTTTAGAAAACTCTTGGACACCATCAAGGATGAGGACATCACTATTTCGATAGGCCTGACGAAAAATACTCATCTCTCCTACACGAATAGCTGAGACTACGTGTTCAGTAAAAGTTTCAGCTCGTGAGTAAAGCACATGAAACCCTTGACTACGCAAAGCCTGAACGGTAGCCATCAGTAAATGCGTTTTCCCAGTTCCTGAGCTACCATGGATAAAGATAGGATTAAATATACCCAGCTCCTTTGGTTGGTCAGAATGAGCCAAGCTAAGCAACAATTTTTCTACTAATATATTCTTTTCCGAGGAAACATAATGCTCGAATGTACAGTAAGGATCTAATTCGTCAAAACATAAAGCGAAGGGGGCATGGCCGGATAAAGCTGCACTTTTTAATGAAGAACTTTTTGGTTTACGGGGTAAGCTGTTTGCAACACTTAAGTGAACTTTTATTTTCTTATTATTATTGTTAACAAATTTGGTGAGAATTTTTTGACGCATATGCTCTTCAAACCATAGAGCTTGAAAAGAATCTTTAGCTTCTAGATATAAATTAGCTGCATCAAAGCGAATAATTTTTAAGGATTTTAGCCATTTATGGACGGTTTCACTGCCTAGTTCAATTTCCTGTAAGGCGAGAAATTCATTCCATGCACGCATTTCTTAATTATCCCAGCTATAATTTAATCTCGTGCGAGAGGGCTCGCACGAATGTTGAAGAGGAGTATTAGGCAATCCTTTTTATTTTTTTACAATTTTTTGGCTGACTTCTATAACTTGAGGACGTAAGGCTTTTTTCTGAAGCTGCTTTAAAGTCCACCCTTGCTGTAGAATACCTAGTAGCATAGAAGATAACCAATATAGATTGAGGCCGGAAGGAAAATTATAAAACATTACGGCAAATACCCCCGTCATAATTGTACTCATCGAGCGTTGCTGCCTTTGCTGCTCTGTCATCTGGCTAGGATCTTTAGGGCCGGTAGTCATATAGCGTTGCTGGATGAACATCACCCCGCCTAAAAGAATAGGAAGTAAATGAAATTGATTTCCAATAAAAAAGAGGGGGGTATCCCAACTAAATAGCACATCAGGGGCTGTTAGATTGTCAATCCATCCTGGAATAAAGCTAGCTCCACGTAGCTCAAAAGTGGATTTTAATAAATCGAACATTCCAATAAGAAATGGCATTTGTATCAGTAAAGGAAAGCAACCGGATATAGGGTTAACTCCGCGCTCACGGTACAAAGACATAATTTCAAGCTGAGCTTTTTTAGGATCTTTCTTATATTTCTCTTGAAGAGCTGTTACTTCAGGAGCAATTTGTTGCATCCGTAACATGGATTTTGTAGACCACGCATTGAGGGGATACATCATGATGCGTAAAGCAATGGTTAATAAAATAATTGAAAATGCCCATGAACTAGTGAGGCGATAAAAAAATTTCATTAAGATGAACAAAAACTTAGCAAACGGTTCTGAAATAAAAGCAAACCATCCATGAAAAGTTTGAGAGGCAATGTAGTCAGGATTGTATCCCGTGGTAGAATCACTATACATTGCATCGACTTTCTTCAAAATACTTTCAGCAAACGGGCCGCTGAAGATGCGGAAGTTCATAGAACCGCCATCACTAGCAAGCGGGAGTAGTGCCATGTATCCAGGCATATTAACTGCTTTAAAACGATCATATTGCTGATCCAATTGTACCAAACGTGAAGGAACTATCGTTCCTGGAACTTGCTGCACTCTATACCCTGCATCGATTTTGGATAATGGATCAAGGATTATGCCGAAAAAGCCATTGGAATCCACAATCCAATCTATATAGACAGAACTTACCGTGAGGGCATCTTTAGGTAGGTCAATATTTTCTACTGAGGATTTGCGATTACGTGTAATCCTATATTTTAAAGCAGGTGCTGGACTTCCAGATATCCATTCTACTTCAGGAACCCCTGAAGTTAACCATAAGCCACGACTGTCTCCTTTTATCTCGATTGTCAAGTCAAAAGTGTAGGGGGCTGTTTGCTCGTCGTTTCTTAAAGTATAAGTTTTCGTGATGGTCCGATGGGATTGGCTAGCCTCAAATACGATCGTGTGGCTATCAAATTTTTTCACCTCATAGGTAAGCTCTGCAAATTCCGGATACTCTGAAACGATATTAGTTGCATAAAAGCGAGGCGGCAGGCGCGTAGGCTTTTTCTCTCCTTCTGCTATCAAATCGCGTCTTAAAAGCGGATAATATCCCCCTAACGATCCTTTTTGATGTAACGCCCCATCAGGAGTGTAATAAGGATGGGCAGGAAAATGAGCATTAGAAGGATGGTTTTTAACCATGTCACGATCATACTCAATTTCTTTTACCACAGTGGCTGGATGGCTAGCGCTTTGGAAAGGAAGATTAATTTCTACAATAGAGCCTCCCTGATTAGAAAAAACAAGCTGCTGGTAGGCATTTTCTAACACAAAAAATTTTTCCTCTGCCTTTTGCAGCGAGCTAGACGTTTGTTTAGCTTTAGGCATTGAAATAATATTTTCGGTACCCATAAATTCATTCATCAGCTTAAGACTACCATCCTCTTGCTCATAAATGCCTACAGGTAGATATCCCGCGGCTGTTTTTAATAAAGCAATAGCATTGGAAGGAAGATAATTTCTAACCTGATTTTCATATCTTTGCTCTTTCTGCTTTAGCAGGGCTAATCTGACTAAAGGAATAGATAAGCGCCCATCTTTATATTCTCCCCATAGGATTTTCGGAGCAGTTATTGCATGCTGATTTTTTCCACTTACTTCA
This sequence comes from Neochlamydia sp. AcF95, assembly GCF_018342455.1. Lineage (NCBI taxonomy): Bacteria > Pseudomonadati > Chlamydiota > Chlamydiia > Parachlamydiales > Parachlamydiaceae > Neochlamydia > Neochlamydia sp. AcF95. Next base: position 31,791 of record NZ_JAEMUC010000052.1, read on the forward strand.
ACAATTTGCAAATCAAAAGAACCAAAATCAGGAAGTTCGCTTACTTGCAATTTTTTTCCATTTTCTGCTGCATAAATGGCAGGTTGTCCGATAGAGCCTTCTTTAAAAAGAAGGTTAAATGCTTGCGATTTGTTGTTTTCTTGAAATTTTTTGCTATAAACAATTTTCGGGAGCTGCTCATCCCATGCTAAGAGCATGACCACATGATTGATTTCTACCCCGGTAGTGAGAAAATTTGTAGCATTCTCATCCGCATATAAATCAATTAGGGGAAGGTTGCTAGGATTTTCGGTCTTCTGGCTAATCTCTTTCTCTAACTGTTGCTCGATTTGTAGAGCTTTGGCTTTTTGCTGTGCTGTCCATTCCTTTAAGCTTTCTTGATTTTTTCCCTCGAAGTACCAATTAACAGCAAATAAGGTTAAGGTTAGACATAAAACAAATAGCGCGGTTCGCTTATCCATAAGTAGACTTTTTTGTTGAAGTTTAAAGATAAATTAAGAACATTAGCATACATCTCTCTAATCATGCAATTTAAATCCCCTAGGTGAACCCCTGATACGTAAGAAAAGATTATAGAGTTTAATCGGATATTTATAAGGCTTAAGTTTATTCTTGCTTTTGTCTCTTGGGAGGTGTATTTTTTATGATGGCGCCCGATATTTAATTTAAAAAGAATAGGCTATCCTACCCTTTGTGCTCATTCTCATGTTTTTTTACTAACTTTATTAATGGGCAACTTTTGAGCAGATAGATAATAAGGCTTCCAGCTTTTATGGCAGCAAGTGTGCATTAACTGCTAGATAGAACTGATTTAGGTCGATAGGGTTTTAACCATGCTAGACTTTAAATTTTATAATTTTTTAAGAAGCCCTCTAAAATTTTGCACAGTGGGCGAGATGATTTTTCTTTAAAGATAGAGAAATATTTAATAGGTTTTCTAGCCCTGTTTATAATCGACAGAGAAGTTTATGAAAAAAAATTTGCTGAAAGCTCTATTACCTCTTCTTCTGGTAGGGAGAGCCGAAATTGCAGCTATGCCAGAAAAGAAATTAGAGACTTTTAACCGGGCAAGCCCACTGCCAGCTGAAGAACAGCCTCCCCAGATTTCCAAGGAAGATAAAGGGTTGACACATAAAAATTGGGCGGTTGCTTATTATAAAGATCAGGAGCAAGAAAAATCCTTTAAAGTTTTCCTTGAAGCTTTAAAAGAAATCCCTGCTACAGAAACTGCTAATATCTTAGCAGAGGAAAAGATAATCTATGCACAAGCTTTAAAGATCTATCTAGAAGATGCAGGCTATGATTCTGGCAAAACAGCAGCAAAACTAATTTCGCAATTTGAACCCCTTTTTGAAAAGAATCCTAATTTCTATCATCTAAGCTACTTATTGGCAATGAGTAAAGCAAATTTGGGTCTATACGATCAATTTTTTGAGCTATTTTACCATGCCTATCTTCATGATCCCCACCATTTTCTCGCTTATAAAGCCAAAGCTGCCCTATACGTTAAACTTTTCGAAAGAGCTAAAACAGAAGAAGAGCGGCAGGCTGCACGTTTACAAATATTAAGCCATGCTAGGAAAGCAGTCGATATAGAGCCTTATGATACGAGCCTCTATCGGATGATCATAGGATTTACTCAGAAAGATGCCAAGCCACAGGCTTTATCGACTTACCTTAACCGCATAATTGAGCAAAATGTAGTATTGTCGCGCATAGATATCCCCTATTATGTGGAGATAGCTCTTGCTTTTCATCAGTATGATTTAGCCCAAAGATTGTTAGATAAAGCTAAGCAATGGTATGCTTTTAGCCGTGTGATTAATTTGGCCCAGAAGCTTTTAGAAGAAAAGCGTGGCCATTCTCAAAAATAATTAGGAAAGTATGGAACCTAGAACAAAAGAAGCGAAAATATTAGGGGATTATACTGTTGTTAAACAGATAGGCCAAGGGTCGCTAGGGAATGTTTATTTAGCCGAGCATCGCTTTATGAAAAAGCATTATATCCTAAAAGTTCTTCCAGAAGAGCTGAGTGCCGATAGAGCCTTTATTCAACGTTTTGAAGAAGATGTAGCTAATTTATCTGCTTTAGATCACCCGCATTTAGTTAAAATTCATAATGTTTCTTACTCGCATGGACAATACTTTTTAGTTACCGATTGTGTAGTAGATGAGCTGGGTGAAACAACCAATTTAATGCAATATATGGGGGGACGAGGCAAGCGATTAGAAGAGGAAGAATTATTCCGTCTACTCAGGCAGATTGCTGAAGCTTTGGATTATGCGCATGGAAAAAAACTTGTGCATCGCGGTCTTAAACTTAATAATATTTTGGTAAGTAATAGACTAGGAGCGCAAATTGATCTTTATCTTTCGGACTTCGGTCTTTCACGTATCGTCGGGGTAGGTTCCGTTTTAACGCGCATTTATAAGAGTGTAGCTGAATCTTTAGGCATTGGATCTGCCGTAAATCCTCTTAAAGCAGGGCAAGAACGCTATGCCAGCTCGTTAGAAAATTCAAAGTTAATTCCTTTGCACGCTTCTTTTCTACAGACTTACTTTTTTTTAGCTCCTGAGCAAAAACGCTTGGATACAACCAAAATAGTAGATGTACAAGCAGATTGCTATGCTTTTGGAGTGCTTGCTTATTATTTATTGATGAATGAGTTTCCGGAAGGCATTTTTGAAATGCCTTCTGAGCGTTCGGATTTGCGATGGAATTGGGATAAATTAATATCAAGCTGTCTACAAATTGATCCTGTTAAGCGTCCAGAATCGCTTGTGTACGAACTTGATAAAATGCAAGCTTCACCTGCTAAAGCTCTCTCGGCTCATGGTTTAGCCGAGGTTTACATACTCGATCAACCTGTATTAAAAGAGACAGAGAGGGCTACTCAAAAAGTAATTAAACATGACGAAAAGCAAGCTGCTGCATTAAGGCCTATTCTTCGTACGGCTCAATTGGAAAGGCCTCAAACAGACCCCGATCCTGCTGCTGTCTTTCAAATCGATACCAGCGTAAAATCTTATCGACCCGAGTATAAAGAAGTGAAAAATATTCAGCCTCTTCTAACAGATATGGTAATTATAGCAGGAGGAAGTTTTTATCGTGGTAGCAATGATGGAAACCGCGATGAAGTACCTCGCCATCAAGTGATTTTAGCTGGTTTTGCTATTGACATCCATCCTGTCACTAACGAGCAGTTTGTTCGCTTTTTAGAAGTCATGGGTGGAGAAAAAGATAGCAATCATCAAGACATTATCCGTATGCGTGATTCAAGAATCAAACGTAGCGGTGGTAAATTAAGTATTGAATCGGGATATGCTAAACATCCAGTGGTGGGGGTAACCTGGTATGGGGCTGTAGCTTATGCTAAGTGGATAGGAAAACGTCTTCCAACAGAAGCAGAGTGGGAAATTGCAGCCCGAGGAGGACAAGAAAATTCTCTTTATCCTACAGGTGAAGAGATTGAAAAATCCCAAGCTAACTTTTTTAGCTCGGATACTACCGCGGTGATGAGTTACATTCCTAATGGCTATGGCCTCTATGACATGGTAGGAAATGTTTATGAGTGGTGCCAAGATTGGTATGGCTATAACTATTATGAGATATCTATTCAAGAGCCGGAAAATCCTAAAGGGCCTTTACAAGGTGTTTACCGTGTTTTAAGGGGAGGCTGTTGGAAGAGCTTAAAAGAAGACTTGCGTTGTTCAAGACGGCATCGGAATAATCCAGGTACCGTAAATGGAACTTATGGCTTTCGTTGTGCTGCGGATGTCCAATAATAAAGGATACCTATGATTGCTGTATTATTTGTGTGCCTAGGTAATATTTGTCGCTCACCAGCTGCTGAAGGAATTTTACGTCACCTCATTAATCAAGAGGTTGCTTTAAAAAATGTGAAAGTGCAAAGCTGTGGGTTAGGCTCATGGCACGTAGGGCAACTTCCTGATGCACGTATGAGGCAGGCAGCTTCCAGGCGTGGCATTTATCTAACTTCTCAGGCGCAAGCCTTTCATCAAAAATTTTTAGAAAATTTTGATTACATTTTTGCTGCCGATCAGGAAATTTTGCATCATTTATACTTGCAAGCTAAAAGTGTTAAGCAAAAAGAGAAAATTCATCTATTAACTGCCTTTAGCCAAATCTATCATCATCAAAACATCCCTGATCCTTTTTATAAGGGAGATACAGCTTTTGAGCAGGTATTGGATATGATCGAAGAGGCTTGCAAAGGATTTATCGAGCATTTAAAAGCTTCAAATAAGCATACGGAAGTCCCTTAAATAGTGCTTAATCGAGCTCTTTTTTCTCATTTTTTTAAGCAAGTGTAACCATTAAATTGAATTGATTGCCTAGGGGAATAGCCTTTACTCAATATCAAATTTATGGTAAAATAAGCTCTTTTCCAATGCTAGTCTTATAGGAATGAAAGTTTATGAAATTACTGTTATCTAAGCCTCGGGGATTTTGCGCAGGCGTGGAGCGGGCTATTGAGACAGTAGAAAAAGCTCTTTCTTTATGGGGTCGCCCTATTTATGTGAAACACGAAATAGTTCATAATAAATATGTGGTAGAAAGTTTGAAAGCTAAAGGTGCCATCTTTATAGAAGAGGTGAATGAAGTTCCTATGGGTTCGCGCCTCATTTATTCAGCGCATGGCGTATCACCAGCTGTACGTGCCGCGGCTCAAAAACGTAATTTGATTGAAATTGATGCCACTTGTGGCTTAGTCACCAGAGTTCACTCTGCTGTTAAACGCTTTGCTAATTTGGGATATCAGATCATATTAATTGGCCATCGCCATCATGTGGAGATTATCGGAACCGCTGGAGAAGCTCCGGATGTAACCACTATTGTGGAATCTGTGGAAGATGTAGAAAATCTTACCTTTCAAAGCAATGATAAGCTTTTTTACATTACCCAAACAACTTTAAGCCTGGATGATGTGGGAGAAATTACGCAAGCTTTGATAGCAAAATATTCTCATATTGTTACTCTGCCTAGTTCTTCTATCTGTTATGCCACTACAAATAGACAGCTTGCCTTGCGCGAGATTACGGATGCTACTGATTTAGTTTTAGTAGTTGGCGATCCCCAAAGTTCTAATTCAAACCGTTTACGTGAATTAGCAGCTAATAAAGGAATTGCTTCCTATTTAATCAATGATGATAGCGAAATTGATCCCCAGTGGATGAAAGATGTAAAAATTATAGGCCTTACAGCGGGCGCATCTACTCCTGAGGGAATTGTACAAGATTGTATTAAGAAACTTATTACTTTAGGGGTTAAAGAGGTTGAAGATGTAGTGTTTACTACGGAAGATGTTGTTTTTCAACTTCCAAAGCCTATCGTTAATGCGCGTTTTGGAGCTTAAAGTGCATGCTTAGAGAGAGAAAGCTAAAAACTAGTTTGCAAAAATGCTCATATTTATTCTAACTTTTACTTCCTTAAACTTTTTTATTAATTCTGATCATTTAGCGAAGGTAAATGAAGAGTTTACTTTAGCATTGCCTATAAGTTAGGTAGAGGAAAACAAAGCATAAAAAACGCTTGATAAGACGAGACCTTTTATGTTAAAAAGCTTACTTTTTTAAAGGAATTAAAAGGTGCAAAGAGCAATTCGGAGAACTCCTAAGAATTATGATGGCACTGCAATTACCACGCACAAAATTTCGGATGTGCTTTCTCAGCTCGTTTTTCAAATTCGCGAGAATTATCGTCATCGTCCAGATCTTGTGTTAGCAGCATGGCCTGAAGTCATTGGAGCTAAGCTAGCCTCTATGACACAAGCCATGTCTTTTATGGATGGCGTTCTGCATGTTAAAGTAAAAAACTCTACTTTACACAGTCTTTTAAGCCAAAATGATAAAAATCGAATTATAGCTAGTTTAAAAACCAAGTTCCCTCATATTCATCTTAAGAACATCGTTTTTCGGATTGGATGATAAATATTATAGGATATATGCATGACTAACGATACGTTAAGTTCAGAAGGTGCTAAGCAAGTAACTAAAGAGTACGATGCTAGCTCTATCACAGTCTTAGAAGGGTTACAAGCTGTTAGAGAGCGCCCTGGTATGTACGTAGGCGATACCTCTTCTAATGGCTTGCATCAGCTGGTGTATGAAGCCGTAGATAACTGTATTGATGAAGCAATGGCAGGCTATTGCACCGCCATTTGCGTGACCCTTCATAAAGATGGCTCTGCGACTATTGAAGATAATGGCCGGGGTATCCCTGTGGAAAAGCATGAAAAAGAATCGATCAAACAGGGCCGTGATGTTTCAGCTGTAGAAGTGGTGATGACTATTTTACACGCTGGTGGTAAATTTGATAAAAACACTTACAAAGTCTCAGGTGGCTTACATGGTGTAGGCGTTTCTTGTGTCTGTGCCCTTTCTAAAAAGATGATTGTCCAGGTTTACAAAAACAACCAAACTTATGAGATTGAATTTTCTCAAGGGCATGTGGTAAAACCTCTAGAACAAATGGGCGAGACCACAAAGCGGGGAACTAAGATAACATTCTGGCCGGATGATACTATTCTATCAGTCGTAGAATTCGACTATGATATTTTAGCCAAACGTTTAAGAGAATTGGCGTTTCTCAATAAAGGAATCAATATTTATTTTCATGATGAAAGAAATGAAGATAAAGATGATGTGCATTTTTGTTATGGTGGCGGTCTTTCTTCCTTTGTATCTTACCTAAATGAAAACAAAAACGTCCTTTTTCCTGAGCCCTTATACTTTTCTGGATCTAGATCCGGTGACGACGCTCCTATTGAATTTGAAGTAGCGATGCAATGGAACGATACTTATACTGAGTCCATCTTTTCTTATGTCAATAATATTGCTACACGACATGGAGGAACTCATCTTACTGGCTATTCAACGGCTCTTACAAGGGTATTAAATAGCTATATTAAAAGCCATAATCTCCTTAAATCAGATAAAATATCGATTAGTGGGGAAGACATGCGAGAAGGCTTGACAGCTGTCATTTCTGTTAAAGTTGCCAATCCTCAATTTGAAGGCCAGACCAAGCAGCGTTTAGGTAATAGCGATGTAGGCTCAGTCGTCCAGCAAATTGTTGGTGAAGAGTTAGCCATCTACCTTGATGAGCATCCCGCAATCGCCAAAACTATTTCGGACAAAGCCATTCTTGCTGCACAAGCTCGGGAAGCTGCTCGTAAAGCACGAGAATTGACCTTGCGTAAATCTGCTTTAGACAGTGGACGTCTACCTGGAAAGCTTACAGACTGTCAAGAAAAAGATCCTAAACTATGCGAGATTTATATTGTGGAAGGTGATTCAGCAGGAGGCTCTGCTAAAAATGGTAGGGACAGACGTTTCCAGGCTATCTTGCCTATTCGCGGAAAGATTCTTAATGTAGAAAAAGCTCGTTTGGAAAAAATTCTTCAGAACACCGAAGTAGGAACAATCATTTCTGCTTTAGGATGTGGCATTGGCCTTGATGGTTTTCACCTGGAAAAACTGCGTTACCATAAAATTATTATCATGACGGATGCGGATGTGGATGGCTCGCATATCCGTACTCTGCTTCTCACCTTCTTTTATCGTCACATGCCTGCTTTAGTAGAGAATAACTTTATCTACATTGCTCAACCTCCTCTATATAGAGTATCTAGGAAAAAGACTAGCCGCTATATTCACTCCGAAAAAGAGATGGATGAATACTTGTTGGAATTAGGGATTAGCGATGTGAAAATGAGACTTCCTAAAGATCAAGAGCCTATGTCTATTCCCCAGATGAAGGATTTACTTCAGCTGATGGTAGAGCTAGAATCCTTTGTTTTGCGCATGGAGCGTAAAGGAATCACTTTTCGAGAATTTCTTCATGCAAAAAATCCTCAAGGGATGCTACCTCGTTTTCAGGTTACGCTGCCTGATGGTGTACACTTTGCTTATTCATTAGATGAATTTGAAGAGCTTAAAGAACGTAATGAGTGCTTGCAAAAGACTCAGCATGAACAAACCTTAGCCTCTATTCCTGAAGAAGAAATTACTCCGGAAATGAGAATTTTTAGAGCTACGCGTCTTAATTTTATGGAATTATATGAAGAAGAGCATCTTGAACAGCTAAATAATAAGCTGGCAAGCTTTGGGTATGACTTGACTTATTATCTTATTGCTAATGGAACAATTATGGAAATTAAGGAAGATAACCATACCCATAATTTTTCTACCCTTCACGAAATCCTTGATTTTTTAAGGATAAATGGCCGTAAAGGCATTGAAATTCAACGTTATAAAGGCTTAGGTGAAATGAATGCAGATCAGCTTTGGGAGACGACAATGGATCCAATTAAAAGATCATTGCTGCGCGTGACCCTTCCTGATGTGATAGCTGCTGATCACATGTTTACCATGCTGATGGGTGAGGAAGTGCCTCCCCGGCGAGCTTTCATAGAACAGCATGCACTTTCTGTAAAAAACTTAGATATATAATCTAACAAATCGTCAACTTTAAGGTGAATATGTCGTATACGAAAAATGAGGTGATTATCCCTCGTAATGTCGAAGATGAAATGAAAGACAGCTATTTGCGTTATTCGATGTCTGTAATTATTTCACGCGCCTTACCAGATGTTCGCGATGGATTAAAGCCTTCTCAGCGTCGTATTCTTTATGCGATGCGGCAGCTAAACTTGTCGCCAGGCGCTAAACATCGTAAATGCGCAAAAATATCAGGGGATACTTCCGGAGATTATCATCCCCATGGTGAAATGGTCATCTACCCCACTTTAGTGCGTATGGCGCAAGGCTGGGTGATGCGCTACACTTTAATTGATGGCCAAGGGAACTTCGGTTCGATTGATGGCGACCCTCCTGCTGCTATGCGTTATACCGAAGCACGACTCACTCATGCTTCTATGCAATTAATGGAAGATTTGGATAAAGATACGGTAGATCATGTTCCTAACTATGATGAAACCAAGAAAGAACCGGTCGTTTTTCCTGCTAAATTTCCTAATTTGCTATGTAATGGCTCCTCAGGAATTGCGGTAGGTATGGCTACTAATATACCACCCCATAATCTTAATGAGTTAATTAAGGCAACTTTACTTGTGCTAGACCAACCTTTAACTTCTATCGAAGAAATCATGCAAATAATGCCCGGTCCCGATTTTCCTACAGGGGGAATTATTTGTGGATATCGGGGAGTGAAAGAAGCTTTTCATACAGGCCATGGTAAAATCATTCTACGGGGTGTCATCCGTGTAGAAGAAATGGAAGATAACCCGGACCGCCAGCGCTTGGTCATCGATGAAATTCCTTATAATCTTAATAAATCTCGTCTGATTGAACAAATTGCAGACCTGATCAATAGTAAAACTCTGGCAGGAGTATCTGATTTACGCGATGAATCCGATAAAGAGGGGATGCGGATTGTGTTGGAATTGAAACGAAACGAAGTCCCTGAGGTGACCATCAATCAGCTTTATAAATTCAGCGATATGGAAACTACTTTTGGATGCCATATGTTGGCCTTGGATAAAGGTCTACCGCGTATTATGAATGTAAAAAACATTATTAGTGCTTGGATTGAGCATCGCATAGAAGTTATTCGCCGTCGTACCCGTTTTGAATTGGCTAAAGCTGAGGCACGCGCGCATATCTTGGAAGGTTATTTAAAAGCTATTGATCATTTAGATGAAGTTGTGAGATTGATCCGTGCCAGCAATAACCGCGAGGAGGCTAAACAATCTTTAATTGACAGGTTTGCCTTTTCGGATAAGCAAGCTATGGCAATTTTGGATTTACGTTTATATCAATTGACGGCTTTAGAGCATGACAAAATTAATGAAGAGTACCAAAGTTTATTAGAGAAAATCAACTATTTTAAAGCTGTGCTTGCAAGCGAGCTTATGGTCCGCCAAATTATTAAAGATGAACTTAATGAAATCCAAGAAAAGCATAAATCTCCCCGTAAAACTCAGATAATTGCGGCCGAAAGCGAGATGAATATGGAAGATTTGATCGCTAATGAGCCAGTGATCATCACCATTTCGGAAGATGACTACATCAAACGTATGCCCATGGATACTTTCCGCGAACAAAGGCGAGGGGGTCAAGGAGTTGCAGGCATGCAGATGAAGCGTGAGGACGATACAATTAAAGGCTTGTATGTGGCCACCATGCATGACTACCTATTGATTTTTACGAATCTTGGGCGTTGCTATTGGATAAAAGTCTGGCAGATACCCGAATCGAGTCGTAAATCTAAAGGTAAACCGCTCGTTAACTTGCTAGAAGATATTCAACCTAATGAAAAGATTGCCACCATCATGCGTGTTTCTTCTTTTGATGAGCAAGCCTATATATTGATGGCTACACGTCAAGGCGTGGTTAAAAAATCTGAGCTCAGCCACTTTAGCAATCCACGTCGTAAAGGTATATGGGCGCTAGATGTAGATGAAGGTGACGAGGTGGTAGCAGCACGCTTAGTAAAAGAAGAATATCAAGTGATGATATTTACCCATAGGGGTATGGCCGTTCGCTTTGCTGAGAATAAGGTTAGGCCTATGGGTCGCATGGCTCGAGGGGTAAAAGGAGTTAGCCTAAGAGAAGAGAATGATTATGTCGTCAGCTGTGAAGTCGTAAAAGGAGATGAAACCATTCTTGTCGTTTGCGAAAATGGCTTTGGCAAGCGCTCCCTCGTAGAAGACTTTAGGCAAACAAATCGTGGTGGCGTAGGAGTACGTTCAATTGTGACTAGTGAGCGTAATGGAAATGTGGTGGGGGCCCTTTGTGTAGCTGATGGCGATGGCATGGTCATGATGACCGCAAGTGGACAAGCTATCCGTATTAGTATGCGCGAATTACGCGTGCTCGGACGTAATACCCAAGGAGTTAGGCTAGCCAACTTACGTGATAATGATTATCTTGTGGCTATTCAGAAAGTGAAAAGTGCAGAAGAAAGTATAGAAGATGCGAGCGTAGCTGTAGCCATAGAAGAAGAAAATCCTGATAGAACAACAACAGGCACAGAAATCGATTTAGAAGGCCCTACTACTCCTATAGATTCAGAAACTTTGGAAGAAAATAACAGCTTATGACATTATTTATCACAATAGAAGGTGGTGAAGGGGCAGGCAAAACAACTCTTATAGAGAAGCTAGCTGCCGTTTTAACATCACTTGGGTACGAGGTAGTGAAAACTCGGGAACCGGGAGGTTCTCGATTAAGCACTCATATTAGAGAATGGCTTCTTAATCGAAACGCTGATCTGCCGATTGGGTATAAAGCTGAATTGCTACTATTTTTAGCAGCGCGTGCCCAACACCTGGAGGAATTGATTAAGCCTGCTCTTGAAAAAGGAAAAGTGGTGCTCTGCGATCGTTTTAATGATTCTACAATTGTTTATCAGGGCATAGGCCGGGGCCTAGGAATGGCTTATGTTAAGCAAATTTGTGAGTGTGTGAGTGAAAATTTAATTCCCGACCTCACTTTATTTTTAGATGTCGATCCGCAGATTGGCCTCATGCGCACGCGAAAGGCTTCTAAGGAGAATGCAGGGCGAGGAGAAGTAGACCGCATTGAGGCGGAGCGTTTAGATTTCCATAAACGTGTACGCCAAGGATTTTTGAGTTTAGCTAGGCAATCTCCTGAGCGCATTCAGGTCATTGACGCTAATCAAGCCGAAGATGCTGTCTTTCGTCAGGCTAAGCAGTGGTTGGAAGAAAAATTAATCCATTTAAAAAAACTATAAGTTAATTTGCTTAATAATAGTTTAATTATCCTCCTTTTTAATACGAAGGTTGTAAGGTAACCTTAGGTATGACGAGCAATATGAGAGAAATTTTTGACCACATTCTAGGTAATGAGCACGTAAAAGATTATCTAGTGAATATGGTTCAAAAGCAAGCCATTGGGCATTCTCTCTTGTTTGCAGGCCCTGAAGGAGCTTGCAAGGATCAATTTGCCTTTTCCTTGGCAAAATTGCTAATGGGAGAAAACTCTTATTCAAGAATTGATAAAAATGTCCACCCCGATGTTCATATTTACCGCCCTGAGGGTAAAATGGGGATGCATAGTATTGCTTCGATGCGTCAATTCTGTGAAGAGGTCTATTTGCCCCCCTATGAAAGCCCTTGGAAAATCTTTATGCTCTATGATGCCGAAAGGATGTTAAATTATAGTGCAAATGCTTTACTTAAAACATTTGAAGAACCAGCTTTAAATAGCCTTATTATCTTACTTTCTAGTCATGCTCATGCTCTTTTACCTACCATTTTGTCACGATGCCGTACGATTCGTTTTCAATCTCTCAATAAAAATGTTGCTTCCAAGATAAAGGATCAAAGCCGTAATCAAATTTTGTCATTACTGGCTGAAGGCAAAATGGCTACCTATACCAAACTTTCCTCATATGCTTCTCAAATTGCCCATCAAATTGAAGAGGTTCAAAAGGCAGAAGAAAAAGCTAGAATAGCCGAAATTCAAAAAGTATCGACCGATCAGATGAATGCCTATCAGAAGAATTTAGTTGAAAAAGAAACAGAAGGTGCAATAGCTATGCAGGTAAATCAGCAGGCCATAGCGTTATTAAAAAATATTTTATCTTGGTATCGCGATTTACATTTATTACATGCGGGGGGGCGCTTAGAATTGCTGGAAAACCCTGATTTTCATAAACAGCTTCTTCAAGCTTATCAACGAGGCGAAATTTTACCCTTAGAGTTTGTTGAGGAAAAAATTATGAATGTTCAAAAAAGCCTGGAAAGATCAACTTCTTTAAGCTATTGCTTAGAAAGGCTCTTTTTAGAGCTTCAGCTGCTTTAGATAGAGCTCGTGTTGGATAGATGCAAAAGATTTGTCCGCTTCCATCAAAAAGAATTCCCTTTTTCCAGCTGGCTGAAAAATTCCGCAAGAGGTTTAAGGTAAAAAAAAAAGAGCTTCTTTCATAATTTCTGTAGAGGAAAAACAGAAATTTTTTAATGAAATGAAGCTCTTTAAAGATTTTATTTAAAAGTTAGGTACATTAGCTGGAGTTAAGTTTAAAAAGGGGATAAGCTCCTCTCTTGTTTCCTTGTACTTCATCTGTGATGGCTAAAAAGCTCCTTAAATTTATATTCCTTAACGATTCTCTTCACGAACTCCTCTAATTCTGCCGGCGGCTTCTTTCCTAAAAACTCTAGATATTCTTGGTAATCCTTATGAATAAAAGACCATCCTTCATTTCTTTGAATTAGGCATTCTTTATAAAATTTTTCTCTGCTCTTAGCTGGTTCAAAAAAATCTTTAAAGCTATTTCGAATATCGTTTTTTTCCTGCTCTTTAATTCCAATAAAACTTTCGGGTGGCCAAGGAATAAAAGTCCTGTTACAATTTTTCATTTTCAAGGCTAATTGAACAGAATAAGTCAAATATTTTTCGGGGGCTATATAGCTCTCTCCCTCAGATTTGACACTTGATCGATAAGCTGTTACACAAGCAAAAACATCGAATAATTCCTTCAAAACAACGAATTTTTTTCTTCCAAAAAACATGCTTTCCAATTCTAGGTCGGGATATTCGCTTAAATATTTTCTCACAATAATAGGAAGAACCTCCACCGTAATTTTTAGGTGAAAAGGATTGGAAATAACCTTTCCTAAAGAAGAGTCTTTTATTGCTTGAAAGTTATCCAAATACTCTTGTTCGGTCCAAAGAAGGGTTTTATCTTTTTGGCGCTCTGCCACAAATTTTTTTAGATAGGCCACAATTTGGGCTTCGTCAAAGGGAGTAAGACGCAGTCTTTGCAAGCCTTCACCTTGGGGTTTAAAGCATCTTTTCTTTGCTGTTCCTGTTTTACTGACAAAGATAACCTTGGAAATTTCTTTATCTTTAAATCTATTCGTCACATAGATGTTAATTTTTTTAGGGTCTTCAAATCGACGAGAAAATCTGTCAAAGTTAATTTCATCATAAGCATCGCAAATCAATAAAATTTTGCGACCACTTAATTGATTGGCTTGACCTCGATCCACTCCATAAAAATCCAGAGTATGTTCTAGAGCTCGATGAATAGGATTCTTTAACTTGGGAAGATAGGTATAAAGAGGAAAATAACTTCTATCCGAATAGTTTATTAAAAGCTGATCCGCTAGCATTTTCATAGCAAGTGTTTTCCCGGCCCCACCTTCGCCTTCAAGATGAAGAGCATAAGCACTTTCATTCCCGAAAAACTCTTTTAATTCCTCTGCCAGAGGTTGCGGGTTAGAGAATTGCCGTTCGGAATCGCTAGCTTTAGGAGAGATATAATAGGCTCTTTCTTTCTTAAGTTGATCATCTTTCCTTAATTTTTCTGCAATGCGTTGCATAGTTTCAAAAAGAGGAACTTTTTTAATAGCTTCAGTGAAAAGATCGGTTAGTGGAGCAGGCTCAAAAGAGGTAATTGGACTTTTATCCATTGGCAAAGCATTTACAATTCCCTTAGCTAGCTCTCTAATCTCTTGCTGCGGATGAGTTGTGCAAGTTAATAAATAGCGTTTAGTAATTTCTTGAAGTTGTCTTCTATTCCTCTCTTTCTTTAAGCTAAATGCCTCCTGGGGATTATAATTTTTCTGCGTGTCATTGGCTTGGTAAATTTGTTTAAAAACCTGAACAGCTACCTTTTTTAATTCAAGATCTTCTAAAGAAGCAGAAGGGGGAAAATGAAGCCCTTCCCAAAGTAGATTTACAAACCCCATTAGGAAAAAGGGATGATGGAGCGTCTCTTTTTTTTGAATTTCAACATCTGTACTTAAGGTGTTAATGGCCTTGACAAAGATATGGGGATATTCAAAAAGCGTATAGCGCACTTTAAAGAGCACATTAAACCAATCTTCAGGAAACCACTTTTCTTTAACTTTTTTTACAATTCCGGGTCCCTGAAAGGCAAAAGCCTTTTGAAAATCTGCTGGAGCCTCGAAAGCCGAGGCAATATGCCAAGGTTCAAACAGGTCAACTGCATCTGCTATCTTTGCTACCGCTCTTAGGAAGTAAAAGGTACGAGAGCATACATCTTTAACGATGTCTCCGGTAGTTTGGTCATCTGATATTTTGAGAAAAGAATTTTCCCCATACTTGGCAAGATAAGCCACCTCTAAGTCTTTATCTTTAGTAAATTGGCTAATCGCCTCATAGGCGTGTATGTATATTTCTTTATCGACGCCTTCAACCTCCTTGATTAACATAGCTTCAATTAGGGCAATGATTACCCTGAGGTGTTGTTTGACTAAAGAATTTTTCTTAGGTTGAGCTGTCGGCGCAAGATTATCTGTTAAAATTTTCAACATCTTCGCAAAATGCGTAGGCTCAAGCCTTTCTAAAAACTCTGCTGACATAGAAGAAAGCTGACCAGACTTGTGCAAAGAGATTTCTAAATTATCCTGATAGATAAATTTCTGAAAATGAACCAAAATGTCTGTCAAGGCGTGTAAAATTTTCTTATCGGTGAGAGGGTTATCCACAAAATGCGTGATCAAACTTTTGAGAATGCGAAATTGATCATACTCCTCCAACTTATCAAATAGTTTGATAACTTCCTTAATCGCCTCTGCCGAAGGTTGCTGAAGCTGGGTAAAGCTATCCACCATCTTCTTAACAATCTTGCCAACTAAGGGATCTATATAGCCTTCACCAGCCAGATAATTAGCCAAGTCCTGAGTATTGCGGATAGAGAACAAAGGCACAGCTCGGGGAAGTATTTGAGAAGAAGAAATAGATGCAGACGAAGCGACTTGCTGGAATTCTCCTGAGGCGGGAGCTACTTGTGGTGTAAGCGGGGCTAAAGTAGTCAGCCGTAAGCAGGGTCCTTTTGCTTCTTGAACTAAGTTAACTTGATATTTAGAGTTAAAATTAGGTAAAACATTGTTACGGATATCTTTATATCGATAATCCTTAAGAGGTCCTAAGTTGAGGCTAATTTGTACTGGATTTCCCTGTGCATCTTTAATATAAGCTTTGCTATTTTCAAGGTTGTCAGGGCATAGCTTTAAATAGTATTCTTTTCCCTGGTGGGTCGTGCCTTTTATTCCTATTTCTACCTTAACGGGATATTGCCGATCATAGCTTTCAGCTTCTAAATTTAACTGTTCAATGCTCTTTTCTTTAGATACTTTTACCGCAGGATGCTGTCGAATCATCAATTCGGAAATTTGCTTTAAGGTAAATTCTTTAGGGAAATTTATATACTTAACATTCCAATAGTGAGTATGGTGCTTTATCAAAATTGAATCTTTATGTTTAACGCTCGCTATTGCCTCTTTTTTTTCAGCATTTATGCTTACATCGTAGATATATTTTGGTTTATTCGAAATCTGACCAATTAGGCGAAAAATTACTTTAGCAATAGCTTCTCCTTTTGTTGGCGGTAGATGGGTAGTTATGGGGGTAAAAGTTATAGACTGTTGGGGGAAAATTGTAGGACTTGTGCTTGTCATAGCTTCCTCCTCATGGTTTGAAAACTAAAATTGCATCCATCTTGATTGATGGCCTGCTATTTTGTTTTTTTGAGTTTAAAAAACAACCTTCGCATTTCCATTCTTTATAATTATTTTAAATTATGCAATATTTTTTTTCCTTAAACAGCTAAGGCTCTTGATATTTAGCTATAATTTTGCAGGAGAATTTATCTAGAATATGAGTGACTGAATTCTTGAAAGTAGGTTTTTACATGACATGCCTATATCTCTTGCCTGGTTCCATTAATTTTTTCACTAGAGCTAGTCTTAACCCACTCTTGGCTATCTGTTGCCGATCCTAAGAGAAAAGCTCGCCTTATCTTAAAGTAAAAATCTTGATTAGAGTTTAGGTAGATTTGTTAATTAGCTGCCTACTTATTATTTAAATCATACCTGCCTTAATCGGGTGTGCGGAGTAGTGGAAGGGGGATGGCTTACCTTCATGCTTGTAGCTTTCTCTTATAGCTCCCCAATCCCTCACTTTTAAGAAAAGGATTTTACTACCTTCTTCTAATGCTATCACTTCATTTAAAGAAATAGCGGAAAGCGAGCCTCCACGCATTAAATTGGGGCCTTATGCAGAGATTAGCTCAAAAATATTTGCAAAATTGGGCGCAAAAGATCAAGGTCAAGTTAAGCTGGTTTGTAGGGAATGGAAGCAGCTTATTCAAGAGAAAGAGGACGAGTTTACGCAGAAAATCTCTAATAGCGGTCAATTAATGAACTCCCACATAGTCCATCTTTTTGCGGCAGATTATTTACAGCAAGCTTCCGGACTATTAGAAATCCAGCATATGCTTTTAAAGATTATTAAGTTTTCTAAAGATTGCTTAAAGTTAAGCGTTGCCGCAGTCAACGCGATGATGATTTTAAAAAAGACAGACTTCTCTTTTGTAGATCAGAAACTTGAAAGAGTTCAGATTCCGCATATAAAGCTTTCGCATGCGATTTTTGAGGGAGCCGATTTATCAAAGGCTAATTTAAGCTATGCCAAGCTGAGAGATTGCTCATTGACAAAGGATAACCTATCCGAGGCTAATTTAAGCCATATAGAATTATAGGCTTTTGAATAACTCTTTACCTACTCATAAGCTTTTCCTCAAGAGATAAAAGATTAATGCTTTTCTTGTACAAAATCTAAAAAGCCTTTCTCAGCATTGACAGAAACTAGCTTAACTTTCAACCGATCTCCTACCTCAATATTTTGATAGCCATTGATAAGCTTGCCTTCAATAGCGGTGCTAATCAATCGGATCCAGTTACCTTTTTCTCCTTTGCCTGTTAGGAAAGCATCAAAAGTCTTACCGATTGCATCTTCTAAATATAATGCTAAGACAGATTTCATTACACTGCGTTTAGCCTTGTCTGCACATATCTCTTTTTCTGTGCATGTTTGCAGCATGGTTTGCAAAATAGAAAGAGAATAAGGGCAAGCTTGATTTACAAGGCGAGCTTTAATCAGACGTTGGACAATTAGATCAGAGTAACGCCTATTAGGGGCAGTGGCATGCGTGTAGGGCGCTAAGGTCAAGCCAAAATGCTGGCTGGTTTTATCCGTAGGGGCTTGTACAATATATTTCCCCCGTCCTAAAAGCTTCTTAATCACTAAAAAAAGATCGCGCATATTTAAAGAATCCGCCGCTCTCATTTTAATTAAAAAATTTTCAAGAGCTCTTGAATCAGGGTTAAGAGGAAGAGGAAATTTATGTTTCTCAGCAATTTGTACAATGCGCTCCCAGTGTTTGGGGTGGCAAATAACCCGTTTAATTATCGGGCACTTATTTTTTTGTAGAAATGCAGTAATACAGGTATTTGCGGCAATCATTAAATTTTCTATTAACTCACGCGCACGATTAATTTTTACCTCTTGAAGATCTACTACCTGGCCTTCTTTTATAATGGGTTGTGGGTCGTAAGTTTCCCATGTTAAAAAGCCTAAAGATTGGCGATGTTTTTTTAGGCGTTGAGCTACTTCATCTTGCAAGCGTATTTGAGAAGCCAACTCTTTTATTCTTTGAATAGGCTCAGGCGGTAAAGCTCCCGTTTCCAACCACACATCCACACTATTATAAGCAAGTTTAGCATAATTAAAGACGTAGCTTTGAAACAGATGGTAATCCGCTACTCTACCTGATTCATCTACATCCATTTGGACCACAATAGAGGCTCTTTTTTCATTCGGATTAAGCGAGGTTAAATTAGTTGATAACTTCTCTGGCAGCATAGGAAATACGATCATGGGCATATAAACAGAGGTGGTATTTGCCAAAGCATGCCGATCAAGAGAGGTATCTTTTTTAACTAATGCATCTACATCCGCAATGGCTACATACACTCTTATTAAATGATCGTTTATACGCTCGGCATAGGTTAACTGGTCTAAATCTAACGAATCATCATTATCAATTGAAAACCACAGTTTATTAGTCATGTCGCTACGTTCATTAGAGCTATCAAGCATCGGCGCTTGTAGCTTATTTAACTGAGCTTGTACCTTTGAGGGGAAATCAGGAGATAACCCTTTAGCTAGCATGGCTTGGCGAGCAATTTCTAACAAATTTACCCGGGAATTCATTAATTTTTGCATAGCTTTGAAAATTTAAATGAAAAGGTTAAAAAGTTATGATATAACAAGGATGGAATTTCCGTGCTAATTTATTTTGCGGGGATATCAAATAAATTTTTAAGTTAAAGAGATATATATGCTAAAAACAATTTTAAAAGCCTGCTTTTTTCTTATCCCTTTTCTACTATTTTATTCTCCTCCCCTAGAAGCTATTGTTGTAGCCAATAAAGTTGAAGTGCATTTATCTATTGAAGATAGCGCAATGCCACACGTTACCGTTACTTCTGTTAAATTTAATGACGAAGAGGTGGATTTAGCACCAAAAAGCTTTATGAATCGTAGGATATCAAAAGTTTTTAAGCTTTTACCAGGCCAGTATGAGATTCAATGGACCACACAAAAAGCTGGTGATGCATGGGGGGGAGAAAAAGAGACAAAACAGCATCAGCGCATGATTATTATAGAAATTAGTGATGCGGTGGTGTACATAAATGTACGTGGGGAAGTTTTAGCGACATATTAGCTAGCCTCCCTTTTGCACTCATAAAACTTTTTTATAGGCTATAAAAAAATTGAGGGGGTTATAAAGCAACAAATTGTTAAATAGCTTTCTTTGCTTTTTAAACTATTATACGCTTTTGAGCTGCTTTTTATACGAAGGCAACTATTATACAATCATCTTCGCAAAGTAGAGAGTATCTTTTAAAGAATTAGGTAGGCAAGCTCAAGTTTCTTTAAAGTATGTGGCTTAATAAAATTTATACTCTTGGTTATAGCTAAAATATCAAGTAGATGGCCAGAAAAAGCGCTGAGAGATCGCTATTTAATAAAGAGCTGCTTAGAGAGCTAACTTTAACCTCATCATGCAATGAGCATGTGAAAAGATTGAAGCTTATGTGCCTTTGCTTGATTCCTATACCTTTCTTATTTGATAAGATCTTACTGCCCTTTAATCTTTCCATTCTTCCTTGGCTCACATCTGCTCTTTAAATAAAATTAAATAAGATAAAACCCTTTAGTCGTTCTAACTTATTTATCTATTATCATTTCAAATTGAAAAATAGACTCTTTTATCTGGATGTCTTTATATACATGAAGGGTGTTAAGGGGACAGTCTTGATCAGCTTTTACCTGAGCAATCAAAAAATTTAAATCGGCAATAATTTCTTTTAAGTGACTATAGTTCTTTGTATGATAGTAAGAGGTAAGGGGCGGATGATAAAAAGCTAGGGCAGCAAACGCATGCTGGTAGATCTGATTGAAATTTTCTGCATTAATTAGATAAACAGTCTTACTAGGATGCTTAATTTCCTGAAAAGGGGGAATGAATGAATGGGACCATAAAGGCTGATAGTCTAAGTGACCTAAACTAGCATAAAGATGAAGAGATTGCGTAAGCATGGGTAGAGGTTTAAAAGCTGCTTGCCACTCTTTTTTCTCAAAAGGCTTTCTGGACAAAGTTACATGATACAGCCAATCTTTAGGGTTATCTCGCAGGGGATAGTGATGCATATTCAGCCAATTTAAAAGTTTTTGGCGATACTCCCTTAATTCCTTAGTTTCATCATACCAATCAAATTTCCAAGCTACGACATTAGGATGGTGAAAAGGCAAAAATAGGCATTCATTAAAAACCCCTACTAGGCCTACTTTGAAGGAAGGGTGAGGAAAGGCATGTTGAAACAAATCAGAAAGAGAAATTTCTCCTACAAAAGCTAAGGTAGCATGACGCGTGTGAGGATCTAAAACACGCCCCTTAGGCAATTTTTCAGGCCAAGGAGCCTTAACTTCGAGAGCAAAAAACACACGTTTTTCATCTACTTTCTTGTTGATAATATTTACCCATCTTAAAATTTAATATAAGCAAAGCGCCTATTTGATAAGTAAAATTTCAAATATGAAGGCGATGGTTATTATTCTATCAAAAAATATAACTTTACTGCAAAGGTGAGCATTACAGGCCATCGACGTAACTTTATGCCTCCTAATTTGTGGGCAATATTGATCAACGTTAATACGATGAGAGCGGGGTATAATGTCTCTAAAATAGGAGCTAAAAAGGTAGCAATACCGGAAAATTCTCGGGTAGATACCCCGAAAGCAATAAGTAAAGTGAATAGAAGGGAAAGAGAGGAATGAATGCTTTCTCGGCAGACTTGTTGCTTGAAAAAATCAGCAAAAAGAGAGGTCAATACTACGGCAGTAGTAAAACATGCCAAGATAACAGCAGAGCAAACAATAGGGGCAGAGAAAGCTCCAAGCGTTTTTTGAGAGATAATTCCAAGGAGCATTTGAGGAGCTATTCCCTTCAAATCGGAAGCAAAAGCCGCTCCCAAGTAAACAAGTCCACAGTAAACTGCAGCAAGTAAGCCACCGCCAAGCAAGGCTGATTTTATAAAGACTTTGACAAGCTGATTATTATCAGAAGCTGCCGAAAATTGAGCGGAGAGATGCTTTATAACAAAAGTCGAAAAAAAGAAGGCAGCTAAAAGATCCATCGTTTGATAACCTTGCAAAGCTCCTTCGTGGAATGCAGGCCAGTAGTTTGGATTGAAAGGCTCGAGTAGCTGGCCATACCACATACCTGCTAAAATAATTGCTAATAAAAAAAGCAGTAAAAAAGGAGTTAAAGCAGAACCTAAGAAAGGAATAATCTGACTTTTATTGGTGGTGAGCAAAAAGAGGATGACGCAAAAAGCTAGGCTGAAAAAGATAAGAGAGCAGCCAGGGAAAAGCAGCGTAAAGCTTCCATGCGCGACTGTAATGCAACGTGCAAGTACACCAAAAGGTCCCATCAAAGATAAAGCAATAAGGGGAAACCAGAATTTTGCAAAGCTTCCCATCGTGCCTAAAAATTCATTGGTTTCCCCTTTGTATAAAAGCATAGCAAAAACGCCTAAGAAAGGAACAAGCACGCCTGTAAAAATAATGCCTAATGAGGAAATTAAATAATGGCCCTGACTTTCAATACCTACGAGTAAGGGAAAAACTAGATTTCCTGAACCAAAAAACATAGCAAATAGCGCAAAGCCAGTACTCACAAACAAAAATTTTGTATTCATTTTATTCCTATTGATAATCGAGGGTATAGGCAGAAAGCTTACCTTGCTATCTGCTCTTTAAACGATAAATATAAGTATGAAGAAAAGTATATATTTTGGCAGTTAGCTGCCAATAAGAGGAATAAAAGTTTCAGACAAAAGATAGGTAAATTTTTTCATAGAAATTAAATTAGCAAATCTCTTCAATTTCAGTCAATCACCTAATTTCTAATAGATTTGCTCAGGAAAAATTAAAACTTTTAGATAGGCTGAGCATCTAATAGTAAAGTGTTATATGAAGAGCCTTGATATCCCACATTATTATTTAAAGCAATCTTTTCTTTTTCGTTAGTCTTTTCCTTTTGGCTACCTTCATTTCGATGATAAAGATAAAAACCTACTCTTATTAATATAGGTAGAGCGACGATGGAGATAGCCGCAACAATCGGAGATAGCCCAGCAGCCATTAAATTGACAAAATCATGTGCTTGTATTGGGGTAGTCGTCCACAAAGCAGACAAAGCATATAAGAAATGCTGACTAATGGTGCTGAGAGTAGCTGTTTTAAGATATCTGCTAAGCTCAGGATGAGATTTGTTTAATGCAAGGGAAGCACTGTAACCAGCAGTGGCTGCTAAAATTGCTAAAGCCGGGCCTGCAGCTATGATTAGCACTTCAGCATTAGCGCGTCCGATATATTGCCCTATCGTTGTTAAAGATCTAACGTAGTAAGTGGTATGACCGCCATCAAAAGGAGTAATAGAAATGCTTACAAGAGGATTTTTTATTAAAATTTTTGCTGCTAAGGCATGTCCTCCCTCATGTACGATTACTTCGCGTGTATTAGCATCCACTAACTGACGAAAAGCCGTGGGGATAAGAGTGTTGATAAAACCTAACCAAGAGGTAAGTTGTGCTTTCTTTTCAAGTGCCTTCCCAGAAGTAGAATGCTTTAACTGAAATAAACGGAAGATACAGTATGCCCGTACTAACCTCAGCAATGTAGTAATAGCCAAACTGGCAATCGTAGAAAGCAGCAGCGTGGCCATACCTAATGGAGTAGCTACAAACAAGCAAGCTAATCCTGTGAAAGATAAAGCTATGGATAACTCCAGCAAGCTTTTTTTTACAATTTCTTTAATGAGGGCTGTTTTTAACGCTTGGCAGGGATTATAATTTTTTTGTATGGGCGATTGGAGCTGTTTGCGTGCGAAATTTAAATGATAGGGTTCTTTAGGAATATTTAAAATACTAGCCATAGTTGAAAAATCCTTACATCAATGAAAGCCATATAATTCGAAATACTATATATAGAAATGAAATTAAACTAAATAAAAAAACAAATTGCATTTAATAGACTGTTAATAAAATTGGTACTTGCCAAAAAAAAATTGAAATGGCATCAGGTAAGCCAACTAACAAAGAGGTACGCAATGAGAAAATATCAGCTTTTACTCCGCAGCGGAGCAATGACTTTACTATCTTTTTCTCTCTCTATGAGCATGCAAACGTTTAGCTTTGTCTTTCCTTTGACTAACTTATGCCAATTACATGCAGCTAGTGTACAGTCATTTACGGATGCAGATTTACAGCAAGAATTGCGCCACTTAAAGCTGGAGCCCCCCACCATTCCAAGCATGCCTGTAACGCGTGAGCCTTCCTCTTCTCATGAGAGCAAAAATCAGCCTGTAGCTTTCAAGTACCCTTCTCTCACCCTCGAACAGACTAAGCAGATAAACCAGGAGATAAATGTACGAGTCAAAGAGGCCGAACAGCTTATGCAAAACCAATGGAGAATCGTACAAGATAAAACAAGAATGCCTATGAGCATTGATAAAGTTCAGCTAGAAAATGCTATCACTAATTTAGAGGTAAAAAAAACGCTAGCCGCTAAATTTTTCGATTCACCCTCTCTTAAAAGTCCAAACGTACGCGCCATACTCCTACAAGTTCTCAGCAAGGATCTAATCCAAGCATCAGATTTAGCTGCTTTACAAAATGTAGTGGATAGAGAAAGGCCTTATACTTATCCTTGATTTCCTAATTTTAGAAAAGAAATTATTCTTTAAGAGAGAAAAAGAAAATTTAATGGAGGCAACATGAGGTTGGCCCTGCAAGATTGGCGCTGCTTTATAAAATCTGGGAGCCTAATCCGTCTAAATAAAGATAGCTATTTGATTGGCTGGGGAACACGTACCTGGTTAGAAGACATTGATGACTCAGCAAGCCCTTTTTTTTATTTTCCTGATTTTTTTCTTTCTTCTCCTTGCCCTTGGTTTCAACAGGAATATACAGCTATCGTCAGCCCCCATGAACTTCTAGCTGCTATGCATAAATATTCCGATAAGCCTCTGCCGCTAAGCTGGAAAAATCCTTACTTAAGTCATTTTGAAAATACTTGGAAAGAATTACATAATCATTTTTACAATAAAAAATTAAAAAAAGCTGTGCCCTATGTTTTTGAAGAGAGTTCAAGTACTATGACACCGAATAGGTTAGGAAGTTCTCTTAAGCATTTAATTAATTATGTAAAAGATCAACAGCTCTATGTCTATGGATATTGGGAGGAAACAGAAGGGATATTAGGTGCTTCTCCTGAAATATTATTCAATTATCATAATGCTTTTGAAGGCCTGATCGAAACAGTAGCTTGCGCAGGTACTAAAAGATATAGGGAATCTGACTCTACTTTCATGCAGGATTCAAAGGAATTATATGAGCATCAGATGGTTATTGAAGGCATACAAGAATCTTTATCTTCTTTAGGAGCGGTAACTATTGGAGAATTACAAATATTACAGCTTCCTAAAATTTCTCATCTTATGACTCCTATCTATTTAAAAATAAAGGGGGCTGCAGATTTTTTATCTCTTGTAAAAGCTTTACATCCTACACCTGCGTTAGGTGTTTTTCCTAAAGAAGAAGGGAAGGAATGGTTACAGTTATACAATAAAAAAATCGATCGTTGGCGTTATGGTGCACCAGTAGGCTGCCTTTTCGATAGTAAAAAACAAGCTAAATGCATTGTAGGTATCCGCAATGTTCAATGGAATAGTCAAGGGGCAAAAATTGGAGCAGGATGCGGAATCGTGCCCGCTAGCCAATGGCACCATGAATGGCAAGAAATTAATTTAAAGCTTCTTTCGATCAAAGAGATGATATCTTTATGAATATGAATATCCTTTTCACAAAAGATAATGAAGAGTTAGTGATACAAATCTTGCAAGAGCTGCTTTACAGGGGAGTTAAAGAAATATGTGTTTGCCCCGGCGGCCGCAATGTCCCTTTTATCACGGCTTTGGAGAAAACTGGGCGGTTTAAACTTTATTATTGGCCCGAAGAACGTTCAGCTGCATTTTTTGCTTTAGGGCGTAGTAAGCGTATGCATCGCCCCACAGTAGTTTTAACTACCTCCGGAACAGCAGCCGGCGAGCTTTTGCCAGCTGCTATGGAAGCTTATTATACCGGCCTCCCTTTGATTTTATTGACAGCCGATCGTCCTCGCCGTTTGCGCGGCACCGGATCGCCCCAGGCAGCTGAACAAGTAGGCTTATTTGGGCATTATGCTGTCTTTGAACAAGATATTGCCGCTGGAGAGTTGTGTACACTTCAAAAATGGAAGCAAAATGGGCCAGCCCATATTAATGTTTGCTTAGAAGAACCTCTCAATCAAAATTTTAATGCATGGAAAGAGCTAGATAATAAATGTATACCAGTGACCCCTCAAAAGGGAGACATGGAGGCTGCAAAAGCAGCTCTCGATCAATTTATCCAAACAAATCGATATCCTTTCATAGTGGTAGGCGCTTTATCTTCTCAGGCAAGACAAGCCATTGTAAAATTTTTATCGAATTATCAAGCTCCTGTTTATTTAGAAGCAACTTCTGGTCTACGAGAAAATCCTTCCTTACTTGCGCAGAGTATAACTAGAAGCGAAAACATATGGAGAGCTGCTGAAAACGCAGGCTATCCAATAGATGGGATCTTACGCATAGGGGGCATTCCCACCTTTCGTCTATGGCGTGATTTAGAAGAGCTTAAAGGTAGAATAAACGTTTGTTCTATCAGTGAATTACCTTTCACAGGTTTAAGCTGGGGCTCAAATTGCTTGGTACCTTTACACGATTTTTTTTCTATTTATAGATATAGTTATACTATAAATAAATCTTGTAGCGCATGGCTAAAAGAAGACCAACGTTATCAAAGTAAACTCTTGACATTATTGCAAGAAGAGCCTCAAGCTGAGGCTTCTCTTATCTATCATTTATCTAAGCAGATTCCCTCTTCTTCTTTAATTTACTTGGGCAATAGCCTACCCATACGAGAGTGGGACGCTTATGCCACCCGTGAGGAAAAACATGAAAATATATTTGCAAATCGCGGATTAAATGGTATTGATGGTCAGCTATCTACTTTTCTAGGAATGAGTTCCTACTCTCAGCAAAATTGGGGAATTATGGGTGATTTAACTACCCTTTATGACCTTGCAGCGCCTTGGATATTAGAACAGTTAAAAGAAATAGATCTTAATCTCATCGTCATTAATAATAGTGGAGGAAAAATTTTTGCTTCCATGTATGCAAATAAACAGATACAAAATCAACATCACCTTCGTTTTAGGTCTTTTGCTGATATGTGGAATATGCGCTATGTGCATTATACACATTTACCCGAAGCTATATCCTATGGAGGGCATCAGTTGGTTGAAATTATGCCAGACGAAACAGCAACTATGCGTTTTTGGAATTGTATAGAGAGTTTATGAATAAAATTCATGCCCTTCATGGTTTTTTAGGTCTTCCCACCGATTGGCAAAGGTTTAGCCTTCCTAATTTACATGCATATAGCCTTAGACACGCTTCTCTTGCTCCCGCTGCTGATAAACTATGGGGGTGGGCTCAGCGTTTTAACCGTTTGGTGCAGCCAAGGCATGATGATATCCTAATAGGTTATTCGTTAGGAGGAAGATTAGCATTGCATGCTTTGCTAGATAATCCTAAGCATTGGCGTGCAGGAATTGTCATTTCGGCCCATCCGGGGATCACTTCCAAAGAAGAGAAAATAAGGAGAGTAGAAGCTGATAATGCCTGGGCAGATCGTTTTGAGAATGATCCCTGGGAGGCTGTTATAAGAGCTTGGAATTGCCAAGCTGTTTTTAGGGGTAAAAGCTTTCCGATTAAACGCTCAGAACATCAGTTTTCACGTAAAAATTTACAAGATCAACTAAGATTTTTTTCCAAAGGCCATCAAGATGACCTATCAGAAGCTTTAAGAGACTTACCCATCCCTATCCTTTGGATCACTGGACAATTAGACACCAAATTTTTAGCTAAGGCTTATGAACTTACTTTTTCTCATCCTTTATCACGTGTGGAGAGCATCGCTCATGCCGGGCATCGAGCTCCGTGGGAGCAATCCCTTCTTTTTCTTAAAATTATTCAATCATTTATTCAAGAGGTTTTATCATGTCCGTAACGTCATTTCTTTGGACGTCTATTAAACAATACGTGGATATCAAACTAGAAAAAACAGAAGAGGGTATTGCTAAAATAACTATCAATCGTCCTGAGGTGCGCAATGCCTTTCGGCCCGAGACTATTATAGAAATGCAAGATGCTTTTGAAGTCTGTCGTAATGAATCTTCTATTGGTGTAGTTATATTAACAGGGGAGGGAAAAGAGGCTTTCTGTGCGGGTGGCGACCAACGTGTTAGAGGAGATGAAGGATATATTGGCGCCGATGGAGTCGCACGGCTCAATGTATTGGATTTACAAAAACAGATTCGTTCTTTACCTAAGCCTGTTGTTGCTATGGTAGCAGGTTATGCTATAGGAGGAGGGCATGTCCTACATATAGTCTGTGATTTGACTATCGCTAGTGACAACGCTCGTTTTGGGCAAGTGGGTCCACGTGTAGGCTCTTTTGATGGAGGCCTGGGGTGCAGCTATTTAGCTCGTATTGTGGGCCAAAAAAAAGCACGTGAGATTTGGTATCTTTGCCGCCAATATAGTGCACAGCAAGCCTTAGAAATGGGGTTAGTAAATTGTGTGGTTCCTTATGAAGAGCTCGAACAAGAAACTATTCGCTGGTGCCGCGAAATGCTACAGCATTCTCCTCTAGCCTTGCGCTGTTTAAAAGCGGCTCTAAATGCCGATTGTGATGGCCAAGTGGGGCTTTTAGAACTGGCGGGAAATGCTACAATGTTATATTACATGACTGAAGAGGCCCAAGAAGGAAAGAAAGCTTTTTTAGAAAAACGCCCACCTGATTTTTCTACTTTTCCTAGGCTGCCTTAAAAGAATAAAAAGTGATTTAAGCAATGAATGGTAACTTTCTTAAAAAGCCAGCTAAATGGCAAGCTTTTACTTGGGCTTCTCGCCCTAAAACCTTGATATTAAGCATGGTTCCGATCTTTGTCGGTACTATACTTGCCATTAAGTATACTTCGCATTTTAAAGGAATAGCGTTCGCTTCAGCTTTGCTAGCAGGCCTTTTCATTCAAGTGGCCGTAAATCTAATTAATGATGCTCTTGATTTTAAAAAAGGGGCTGATAACACAGCAAGATTAGGACCGGAGCGTGCCACACAAAAGGGTTGGCTGAGCTTTTATGAAGTATTATATGGTGGATATTTTTGTCTAACGCTCGCCTTTATCATAGGCATACCTATGATCGTGCAAGGCGGTATCCCTTTTTTAATTTTGCTTATCGTTGCCTCGTTACTAGCTTACGGCTATACGGGAGGACCCTTTCCCTTAGCTTATTATGGGCTAGGAGAATTGTTTGTGATAATTTTTTTTGGAATTATAGGAACCCAAGTAGGGTTTTATTTGCAAGCTGGTAGGATTGCAAAAGAAGCTCTCTTAGCTGGTTTGCAGATTGGTTTATTGGCAGCCGCTGTTAATGCTATTAATAATCTACGGGATATAGAGAGTGATGAAAAAGCAAAAAAAATAACGATGGCAGTAAAATTTGGGAAAACTTTTGCCCGTTTAGAGATCACTCTTTTAATTCTTTTGCCTTATTTTCTAAGTTTACTTTGGAGTGATCTAGGTTTTTACAAGGCGGGGCTATTGTGTTTCGTGACCTTGCCTTTAGGTTTTACTCTTATACGCTGCATTTGGTTTTATGAACCCTCTAAAATCTATAACACCTTCTTAGGAATGGCTGCTTTATTAAACCTATTATTTGGATTGTGCCTATCGGTAGGATTTTGGTTGTAATGAAAATTCAATGTTCCTTTTATGAATTAACTAGCAAGCAGCCTATTCAATCAAAAATCCTTCACTCTTTAAGGCGCGGAGCCTTGTTAAAAGTTACCTTTGAAGGGGGAATTATAGGCTATGCAGACTGCCACCCTTGGGAAGAGCTAGGCGATTTACCCTTGCAAACTCAACTGGATTTATTGCAAAGAGGAAAATGTACACGTCTTACAACCCAATCAATTTATTTTGCTCGCGCTGATGCAAAAGCGCGCGCCAATAAACGTAGCTTATTTGAAACTTGTAGAATTCCTATGAGCCATTATCTGATGGCTCATCTGGATGAGTCTAGCCTCAATAATCTTCAAAAGGCATGGGAAAAGGGCTTCACTTTTTTTAAAGTAAAATTAGGCCATAATCTTTCATTAGAAGAAGAAATCTTTGCAGAGATGGCTCATTTGTTTCCTCATGCAAAATGGCGATTAGATTTTAATGCTAAATTAACTGTAGAGCAATTTTGGGCCTTCATGGAGCGCTTACCTATTCCCAAAACCTCTATTGATTACATAGAAGATCCCTTTCCTTTTACCTATAAAGCTTGGAAAAAGGCATTTGAAACCTTTCAAGTGCCTCTAGCAGCCGATGAATTTTTTAAAAGCGCCTATGGGCAGCCTGAAGCGGCTCAGGTATTAATCATGAAGCCGGCTATACAAAGGTTGAAGCAGGTAGATATTAGGCAGCGCCTAGTAGTAACTTCTTATTTAGATCATCCTTTAGGGCAAATGAGTGCAGCATATATGGCTTCTCTTACCACCCCAGAGCCCTGCGGGCTTCTATCGCATCATATTTATCAGGATAATCCTTTTTTAGGAATGATAATCAATCAGGGTCCCTTCTTACAACCTGTAAAAGGTTATGGCCTGGGCTTTGATGAGCTTCTTGCAAGCCAACATTTTGAATAAATCTTAAAGGAGGAGCGAAAATCCGGATGGTAAGTGGCTTGTCCTAAGCTAATATGTTGATCATAATATTTGCCTGTGGGAAGCCGAAACTGGAAAATGTATGCACACTTGGGCAGGACAATACCTATGTAGCATTTTCTCCGGGCAGCAACTCGATAGCCATCTTAATCGGTGTATACGACAAGAATGTTCACTTTTGGGAAATTGTCACAGGAAGATATTTATATACTTTACCCATCGATGTTTTTTATTGTGCATCTATATCTCCCTTAAGGCAGGGCATTTTTTTGTTAATAACCACATGCTTGATTTTTTCCCCTTAGGAAAAAGCTATTTTAGCTTCCAACAAAGAGGTGATAGCAGCTCAAATAGGTGAAAAAAAAACTTATGGTCTAGAATAGAATAATAAAGTAGAGAGGCTTAGCTACAAAAAATTAAGGCAGATCATGAGCAGATGAGAAAAAAAGTAGGATAGCAATAAAATTTTCTTTCATGAAGTTTGATAAGCGAGTTCAATGACGCTCATGAGCGTGATGCAGTCATCTAAAGGCCTCTATAATTCAAAAGTGGTTATCTAATGTATAACAGTTTATTTAAACAGCAGAAGTTACCTGGAAGCTAACTTTTTTTGCTGTTCTATTAAATCGGCATGCTCAGCCTCTTTTATCTCTTTTAAAATTATTATTTTAGCCATTTTTTCCTCGTATTCTTCTTTAATTTTCAGCGGCTCTTTTATGGGCTTCTTTGCCCACCACCACAGCTTGGCATTTTCTTCTATACAAAGCTGGTTTTCAAATAATTGGTTCGTGCATTCTTCATCTAAGTCTGCAAGCTGAGAGGCGAGATGGCGAATATCTTTTAATAGATCATCAATTTGGTGGTTTAATTCCATCTTTTTTGCCTTTATAGCATCATCCTCAAACAAGCTATGCTGAGAAGCAAAAGATTGTTTAACTAATATGCTTGCTTTACTTGACTCAAAAATAAAAGTTTCCTCGCAAACATTCACCTTCTCCTCGTGAATTTCAGGGAAATCATGGCTATCAATCTCTTGAGGGGCGAGGGGGAGTGCATTGTCTCCAGCCTCTTCTGCAGCTTCATAATTGACCTCAGCTTTTTCGTGTTCAATATGTGCCAGGTTAGCATTAAAAATGGCTAGTGAAAGAATGCTCTCTTGAGGGGTAGTTAAAATAGTGATACTTTGAGGATTTATCGAAGGCTCTAGGTTTGCTACCTGTTTATTTCGCCTCGCTTCATTAAAAAAGAGGTCATCTCTCTTGTTATCAACTTCATTGTTAGCTAAGTTATCTTTATTGACATCTGAGCTGCTTTCACTGGAGGCCTTCCGGTCTAAATGATCTAAAAAGCCGATAGGTTCACTTAATTTCTCAAGCTCAGCGTTGGACTGCTCTTTTGAATAGCTCCTGTGTAATTTATACGCTTGTCTTTCTTCTTCTACGCTTAGGTTGTTGGCTTCCAAGTATTTGTTGAAAAGAACTATACAAGGCTTTTGGGGATGGCGAGCCATGTAGGCAAACCTTTCTAGATTATCTTTAATAATTAGCTTAGCTTTTCTGTAAGCTTTTGAAAATATTTCTAAAACAAAATCCATAATAGTATTCCATAAGCCTACTCTTACTTTAGATAGGGTACGGCTAACCACACGTTCTCCTAAGGTTCCATGGTTAACAATACATTTAGTCTCGTCGAGAAATATTTCTTTTTCTTTTAAGGCAATTTGAAATTTTTGATAGGAGTTAATCTTAATATACTTATCTAACATACAAAGTCTTGGGTATAATATTCGGCTAAGTTATAGGATAGAATATTTATTCTAATATATTTTATGGTTTTAAATGGATAGCATTTATTTGAGTAGTCGATAAAACAAAGATTATTCTAAGTTTTGGGCTTACTATAAAATAGCAAAAAGGCTTTCTTAATTTTTCAAGGGAGAACTAAAATGCTTCTACCAAGAAAGAGACTATTTTCCTATTTTTTTCTTGAGAAGATGGATAACAATGAGATAATACTAATTTTTCATGGTGTTAAAGCTTTCCTAATGTATTTTATAGCGATAGGGCAAAAAGCTTAAAGAAATTTAAATTTTATAATCGTTTGATAGCTAACCTATGATTAAGATCAACTGGCAGTCTGCTGAATCGCATCTATTGTTAAACCCTCGTCTTCCTGTAAGAAAACCTTCGCTCTGGGAAACAGGGGAAATGCTTATCAATAAATTTGAGAGGCATCTATGGTTAACCACCTCAGGATCTTCACAACAAAAGCTGGTGGCCCTTTCTAAAGATGCTTTATTAGCTTCTGCTCAAGCAGTTAACTATCATCTTCAGGCTACCTCAACGGACATTTGGATTAATCCTTTACCTTTGTTTCATGTGGGAGGCCTATCTATCCAAGCACGTGGGTATTTAAGCGGAGCAACAGTTTACACTTTCGCTGAAAAATGGTCAGTGCGGCATTTTTATGAAATGCTTATAGTTAAAAAAGGAACATTAACTGCTCTTGTGCCTGCACAAGTTTATGATCTAGTGGTTAGTAAATTACCAGCCCCTAAGAGCTTGCGCGCTGCTATCGTAGGAGGAGGGGCGCTACAAAGATCCTTGTATACCCAAGCACGTGAATTAGGTTGGCCCTTGTTGCCTAGCTACGGATTAACTGAATGCTCTTCTCAGGTGGCCACCGCTAGTTTGCATAGCCTTTCTACCCCTCAGCTTCCCCCCTTAGAAATACTTTCTCATGTGCAAGTCAAAATAAATGAGAAAGGGTGTTTTTGCCTTTCTAGTCCTGCTTTGTTAACTGCTTATGCCTCTCTCAAAGCAGGGGAGTGGCAGCTCATCTATCCTGTCTCAGAGGGATGGTTTGTTACTGAAGATGTAGGAGCCTTATCTCAAAATCTTTTAAAGTTAAAGGGTAGAAGAGGGGATTTCATAAAAATTGGAGGAGAGAATGTAGAAGTGGGACGCTTGGAAGAAATTTTGGAAGGAATAAAACTAGAGCAAGGCATCCATAAAGATATGGCGCTAGGAGCTATCCCAGATAAGCGGTTAGGGTATGTCATTCATTTATTTAGCACTACGCCTCTAATACAATCTGTACAAACTTTATATGATAAACGCGTACTGCCATTTGAACGTATTAGAAAAGTTCATATCGTGCAGGCTATTCCCCGTTCACCTTTAAAAAAATTATTAAGAGGGGAGTTGATTCGCCTTGCATCTCGGTCTAATTAATATAAATAACTTAAAATCCCAGGGTTTACTCAAGTGATATTTAATATTCTCTTCCTCAAAGATATATTTTCTACTTAAATCTAAAAGCCATCCCTTCTCTTTAGAAGAGAGCTATTGAAACATCCAGAGAAACTCCTTTAACTACAAAAACAGCCCCAAATTAAAATTTTATTACTTAAAAAATGCTCCCCTCATTCAAAAGGAAAATAAAGTCTTTATCAATTGCCTTACTTACTTAAAAGCATAGGAGAGTGTAAAGAAGTTAAGTTAAAAGCTTAGATTAACATTAAATTTAATCACAGGGGATGTATGCTTCTCAAAAAGAAAGTCTCTCTTTAAGCTTTTTTAGACGTTTAGAATTAGCTAAAGGTTTTTAATTACCTTTTTTAGCTACCAGAATGGTAGCGATGCCGCCCATAAGGGAAATCATAGAAGTTTGCTTAAAGCCTGCTAATTTAAGCATACTCTCTAATTCTTGAGGGGATATGAATGAACGAATGCTATTACATAAATATTCATAGGCTTTACGATTAGAAGTTACTAATTGGCCCAGGAGAGGCAAAATAGCTTTTAAATACAATTGATGTCCAGCCTTTATAAATGGTTGTGTAGGTTGCGTAAGTTCTAAAATCCCTACGATGCCACCAATATTTAGCACCCGATAAATTTCGTTAAAACATTGCTGAGGATGGGGAATGTTACGGATCCCATAGGCTAGCGTAATGCTCTCAATAGATCCCTCATCCAAAGGGATTTTTTGAGCATCGGCTTGCAAATAAGTAAGGGTATGAGGCTGAAGATTTAAATGATTCGCTCTTTCTTTAGCACAACAAAGCATTTCGGGGCAAAAATCTAATAGGTATGCCTTACAAGGTAAAGAGCGCTTTTTTAAATATTTAAAAGCAATTTCTCCCGTGCCACAGCACAGGTCTAAGTAAGTGGAAGGAAGTTGCTTTTCCATGACTGTATGAATGAGTTTTTTATTCCACAATTTATGCATTTGAAAAGAAAGTATAGCATTAGTTTTATCATATTGCTGAGCGATGCTTCCAAACATTTGCTGAAGAGACTGGGGATTATCTTTATTGTAAAGAGTCATCTTTTATTCCTCCTTTCCTACATAGCCCACAAGAGGCACTCTCCTCTGTACATTTTTCTTTTTGTAATTGCCTAGGAGTGCGGCCACAAGCCCCAGGCTTAATTTTTATTCTGCCTGTAATCCACCAGCTAATTCCTAGCAGAATGAGGGAAATTAAGACGATGACAAAAGCTATGAAGACAGTAAGCATTAAATTAGACATGCACAAACCTTGTTAAATATCTATTAGGGATAATAGAGCCTACCATGTAAAGCGTAAAGAGATAAATTAAATTTTCATCAAGTCGAGGATAAAAAAGAATAGGAAAGCCCAAATTTTTATCCTCTCTTTATCTTTAAGGCTCAGAATTTTTTACTATATCAGGCAGGTCAAAATTATAGAAAAAATGGGAAGAGGATGCCACGCTAGATAAAATGTTGCAGGCTTGCTTGATACAGCTTAAGTTTGCTGGAATATTAGATTAGGAATGTTTAGCAGCCGATGTTTTTTCTTTAGCAGGAAAAGGAGGAGGGCAAAAGATTAATTATAGATATACAAGCAAAGGAGTAATTACCTATTGATTAGCAGAGGCAAAGGGTATGGCGGTGGCTCAATATTTAAAGGAGGTACCTGAAATTTGATAGGGTAGAGAAATTAGATGATAAGCGATTTCGACTTGTGACGGGAGTAAGGTGCACCCCCTTTAATAAGATGTTACAAATTTTGCAACAAGCCGCTAATGCAAAGAAGATTAAAGGCGTGCGTAAATATAAATTAACTTGCTTTATGTACATCTGCTCGTTACTAAATCTATTTAATGCGCCAATGGTTTAATTTCAGGAAGCTCGATCTGCTGTCATGAAAAAAGCTTATCAGTTGCATGCATTACAGAGTGGCAGTTTGGACAAACTTTTAGGCAACGCACTTCATGTGAGGTAACTGCACTAGCAGCAGGTAGCAGTTGACGGCTAGCACCAGGAGGATAAGGTCGATTTTCTACTCTCGGTAATGTAATGATGAACGATTAGCATTTTGACCTGTCGATGGTGGCTTGGAACGATTCTTAGAATTTTGATTAAGCTGTTTTTCCAACTGAGCTATGGGCGCTTCAAGCTTGGTGATTACCTTTTCTCATCTATTCACCATGGCTTTTAGCTGAGCATTTTCAGCTTTTAGCTCTGCATTCTCTGTAAATAGCTACTCGTCTGAAGGTTGCATACCATTCAATATGTGATTAAGTAAATATATAGTCAATTTCTCTTCTCACTAACAAAAATTCTTAGATTTTCACTTTTTTAGCTTCCTACTAAAAGTAAATTTACATTTATTCTTTCTAAAATTGAGGTAATGATGAAGCTTTTTAGGGTAGATTAGGTCGAGCTATTCTAAAACATGAGATGTTCCCCTAGTTTTAGTCTTTCCTAGTTTTAGGCTTGCCTATAAATATTTTCTTTAATATCATAAAGATATCAACCTTAAGGAGGAGTTATATGACTGCTCGTTCGCACAGAGTAAAGGTCACCATTGACGTTTCTGAAGACGAAAGAATTTATATTAAGATGTTAGCCGCTAAGGAAAGGATGACTATTAGTGATTTTATTATGTCCTTTGTTAGACCTAATATTCCTTATGGACAACCCAATGCTGAAACTCGAAAAGCATTGTGCGATGTAGATAAAAGAAAAAATCTTACTCATTGCAAAAACTTAGAAGAATTTTGGGCAGCAATGGGAATAGATCCGCGTGCTTGAAATTGAATTTACCACAGCTATAAAGAAGGACTTAAAGAAGTATCAATATCAAAAAGATATCCTTCTTGCCCTTCATGAAGTTATTGACATATTAGCGAAACAACGTTCTCTACCCTCTAAACACCGTGATCATCATTTAAGGGGTAATTGGATAAATCATAGGGAGTGTCATGTTAAAAACGATGTCTTACTCATCTATCAAATCGATGATAATATTTTATTTTTAACTCGCTTTGGCTCTCATTCTGAGCTTTTTTAAAAAGAGTTGAGGAAGCAATAAATCATTTTTAAGCAGCGATTTTGCTGAGGGGGTTAATAACGAAATTAAACTTATTAAAAGAAAAGCTTAGGATTTGGTAAATCTTGAAAAATTTAGGATAAATAATAATAGATTTTTTTTCTTAAGATAAATTTTAGCCACGCAAATCTACGAAGAACCAAAATTCTAAAATTTCTCTTCAAATGAGCACAATAAATGAATTTGGTAGATTAGAGCTAGTTAGCCTTTTTAATGAATTTTTAAAGTATAAAATGCATGTTTTAGTGTGCAAATATGCTTTTAATCAGATGCCTAGTCTTGCCAACATGATAAATGCTAGGAATGAGGAGCGAGCTATTATAAGTGCTAGACGAAATACCACTAAGTAGTCCCTTGTGCAATCCCATACGCTTTAAGAAATATTATGCCCTTAAGTAAGAGAGGCAACTAAGGAAGCTTAAATTTTCCCTTTAAACTACAGACTTAGTTTTTTTAAAGCCTATTGTTTGATAGAATTACTGATTAAGGCGTTTGCCAGATGTTTCTATTTAAGAAAACCTTAAGAAGATATAATAGTCTAACCCTCAATTATGCTCTACGCTTTTATATTAAAAAAAGCAGTAGAGCTTTTAAGGCTTACTAAATTTCTTAAGTTTTTCAGCGTCTAAAGAGGCTTAAATGTTTAGATATAACCATTTTATATAAGCTATAGTATTCAAAAAGCTTTACGTAAGAGTCTATTGCAGAACTGGCTACAAAAAACTCTTAGGGTTAATGTTAGACTATAAAAACTTTCATTTTTTATTCGTCTTCATCCTCATCATCTTCTTCATAATCAAAATCATTATCCTCTTCTTCTTCAGCAATCTGAAGAGATTCTAATTTTATAGCAGGCTTAGCATTTTTAGATACGGGGCGTTTAGGTGCACTAGGCACATAATCTACCCAGATAGGAGAAGACCAAGCCATGTGGCCATCTTCTTGCACTACTCTAATATAATAAAAAACAAAGGGAGGTTTTTTATCTTTACTGGCCACGGTAACGGTCTCTAAAGGGGTCATATCATCAAAGGTAAAATCTAAGCTATAGCTTTCGGGATGAAAAGATTTAAGGACTTTTCCATTACGTATAATTTCCACGGATTTTA
The DNA here is from genome assembly GCF_018342455.1 of Neochlamydia sp. AcF95. Lineage (NCBI taxonomy): Bacteria > Pseudomonadati > Chlamydiota > Chlamydiia > Parachlamydiales > Parachlamydiaceae > Neochlamydia > Neochlamydia sp. AcF95. The sequence continues at coordinate 69,506 of NZ_JAEMUC010000052.1, forward strand.
AGCGTGTAGTACCGGCAACAAATCCTGAAATATGCCTATTAATCAGTAATCCATGTTTTTGAGCAGTAGAAATCTCGCTACCCATTGGCATACCTGCTATATACAGCCCCACAATGATTCTCTCTCCTGTAGTCGCATAGCAAGAGCGTGTATAAAGAGCCTCAGCTAAAGAAGCACGCGTATGCTCGGGTGCAATAATCGCTGTTAAGCCTGGAGAATATTGAACTTGATCTCCTTCAAAGAAAGGTGCATAAATACCACGATCGTCAAGGCCTCCTGCTACGAATCCAAAGCGACAATTATTCAAAAGAGCTTTTTGGATAGAGCCTTCTGCACTTTCTTGCACTCCTACTTTCCCATGCGATTGGATGGGTCGTAGATTCCCTTCTTTCTTTAGACACTCGGAAGAACCCCAAGCATTGTAAATTTCTACTATTCTCTCATAGTCGGGCTCAAAATTTTTGAAGTTATACTCATAGCCTTTACCCATCGTGAAAGTAGGAATAGAGATAATTTCTTTAGGAGAAAAGCTTTTATAAATTTTTTTAAGGGTACTATATTTAGCATCTTTTTTACGTAAAGGTTGTTTATGGTCTTTAGTAAAAACAATTTGTCGAATGCCTTCTTCTTCAGGGATACCAGGCCACTGGGTTCCTAAAAAGGTAGTAAAACGATCATTTTCATCAAATTCCAAAAGATTTTGACTAATGAGCTTCCACATCTCATTGGATGTCTCCTCTTGACTTTCAAAGGGAGAGGCCCCAAAGAAATTCATCCCTTTATCATCTCGGAAGTGACGTAAACAATTTTCAATATTTTCTGTGGAATCAATTCTTTCCGATTCCCCATGTAAAATTCCCCAAAAAACACTTTTGTTATTATCCGCAAAACATTTAATAGGAGGAGATTGAAAGACTTGCTGCGTATAGGTATTTAAAAGTCGGATGGTGTAAATACCTGGCTCATTAAAGTAAAGATTAGGAAGGGCAATAAAACCCGTTTCAGGAACAAATAATTTCCAGTTGAGATTTTCGCGTAAGTGTTCATAGGAAAGCTCTATAAGAGTTTCGTCAGGCGCGTCGCTGGTTAAGTTTCCATATTGATCTTCAAAGCGCACAATAACATCAAAGCGTTTATTACGCGTAACATAAGAAGGAGCTACGACACGAATTGAACAGAGAGTATTTCCTTTTATATCTAAGCAGAAGACTTCTGGTTCACCATAATTTCCTTGCCCTGTTGGATCTATATAAATATGGAAGGGTCGCCTACGCTGAGAATTTGTCTGAGCCCGATTGCCCCCCTTATTAGCTTTTTTTAAATCGGTGGTACCAATCACTATAGTAAAGTTGCTACCCGCTTCTAAGGCACTGGGTAAAATAAATTCGAAATCAGGGGTAAAGTGAGCTGTTGAAGGCACTTCCTTTGCTGAAATCATTTTGCCATTTTCAAGCTCTCCATAGATAATATTTGTTATCTTTTTGATATTAGAGCTTGGAATTTGCCAATCGATATCTCGACCGTTGCTCAGCATATCAAATTTTAGACGTGTACCTTTAGGAAGAGAGGTCGCAGAAGTATAAATAAACTTCCAATTATTAACCTCTCCTGCTTGAGCAGAGGCCGGTTCACAATAGCAAATAGATCGACGCATGTTATGTTACTCCCTAAATTTCTATAGAACTATGCCATTATGGGAGATGTCTTTTTCTTTTTCAAGGGTGATGTGCACCTTGGGTTTTTTAAGTGTTTTTAAAAAAAATTGCTTTTAATAAAACATCTATTTACGCCTCCCAAGAAAAGTTAGAAGGCTATATTCCAAGTAATTATCAATATTAAAGAATATTTTTAGCTATGAATATATCTCACTAAGAGACCTACTTTTAGAACTAACACTTTATATCAATGAGCCAATCGCACGTATACGTATTTAAATTGTCTATGAATTTCTCCTTCTTTGTCATAAATTTCTTGACTCCCAAAACACTTTGGTACAATATTACGGATATTAATGAAAAAATCCGCTATTTTGTACCATGAAAAAAAAATCAAAGCTTGAATTAGCGCTTGCAGCCTTTCGGAAGGAAGGAGGAATTCTTACTATGTCGGAAGCTATTGCCATAGGTATACATCGACGGGAACTTTATACTCTTCGAGATAGAGGAGATTTAGAAATTGTTAGCAGAGGCTTATATCGATTAGTCGAAATGCCTGCCCCTTCCTTGCCGGACTTTATGCCAGTTGCTAAAAAGATTCCACGGGGGGTCATTTGTCTTATTTCTGCTCTAGCATTTCATGAGGTCACTACTCAAATTCCTCACTTCGTTTACGTTGCTTTACCAAGTCAAGCTCATAAGCCTGCCATCTCTTACCCACCCATGCGCTATTTTTGGTATACTGAAGAGCTACTAAAAACAGGAATTCAAGAACACGCGATTGATGGTTGTACATTTAAGATTTTTGATATAGAAAAAACCTTGGTTGATTGTGTGAAATTTCGCAACAAAATCGGCATGGATGTCGTTCTTGAGGCGCTAAAGATGTATTGGCACAGCAGAAAGACAAATTTAGATAAACTCTTTGAATATGCTAAATTATTTCGTGTTAAGAAGATTCTAAAGCCAATTATGGAGACGATTGTCAGTGGATAAAGCTGTTGAAAAACCTAGAAAGAATCTTGGCGAATCGATACGCCAACGATTAAAGAATCTATCAGAGCAAAGAAATCGGCCATTTGATGAAATTCTTCGTTACTATGCTATGGAACGATTTTTATACCGCCTTAGCCTTAGCCCCTATGCAGAGAAATTTTTTCTTAAAGGTGGCCTCATGCTAAAAGTCTGGGATTCAACGGATCATCGCGCCACTATGGATATCGACCTACTTGCTAAAACATCTAACCAGATTGATAATTTACAACGCATCATTACAGAAGTTTCAGAAATGGGCTGCGAGGAAGATGGGATCTCTTTTGACACGCAAAAACTCATTCTTCGCAATACACAAACTGGTGGGGATTATAACGGGGTAAGTAGTAGTTTCTCGGCAAAGTTATTCACGACAAAAATGCCTGTTCTTATTGACATTGGATTTAATGATCTCATTATCCCGAAACCTCAGCGGATTCAATATCCCACGCTTCTCGGAATGCCAAAACCAGTCTTGCTAGGCTATACTTTAGAAACTGTTATAGCTGAAAAACTAGAATCAATTGTAAAACTTGCTCTTGTGAATACTCGGATGAAAGATTTTTACGATCTCTGGACTATCTTAAGGCATCATGAAATTAAACCCGAAAAGTTAAATGTTGCCATTCGCGAAGTGTTTGCGAACCGCGAGACTCCTTTGCAGCGCCCAATAGCATTTACACGGGCATTTTATGACACCAAGGAAACTCAGCAACGTTGGAATAATTTTCTTTCTACCATGGGTAAACAGCAAGTTAAATTTGAGGATGTCATTTTGGAGCTGTCAATTTACTTAAATAATTTTTTTGAAAATTAATCAATCTTCATAAATCTATTCTTAATTGTAATAGACAGGACTTTAACTGACAGTGGTGATGAAAATAAAGGAAACGAGATTTAAAAGCCGCGAAGCTTGAAGCTCTGTTGCTTATCGAAAATGGTAGGGCTAAAGTTTAAGTGAGCGGCTCCAAGACCCACAAGGAGTATCAAACTGTCAAATCTAGCCATTCATCAAAAAGTTATCAAAAACCAAGTCAGGAGTGTTAAAGTTTGCTGAAACATTAGGAAATGTATCTTAAGGCGTGTAAGATGATGGGATATCCTATAGATAGCTTTTATAGATTTAAAGAGCTTTACGAAACTGGTGGAGAGGCAGCTCTTCAGGAGATGGCCCGCAAAAAGTCCTGCATAATAAATAGATTGGACGAGTCTATCGAAAAAGCTGTGGTTGATTTTGCTCTTCAAAAGCCTGCTTATGGACAGTTAAGAGTATGTAACGAGCTTGAAGAAACAAGGAATTTTCATTTCGCCAGGAGGTGTGCGTTCTGTTTGGCTTAAGATATAATCTTTAAAACTTTCCAAAACGCCTCAAAGCATGGTAGTTAAGGTGGCTTTAAGAAGAAATGATATTAACAGAGGACCAAATAAAGGCTTTTGAAAAAGCCAAGGAAGAAAAAGAAGCGCATGGCGAAATTGAAACTGACCATCCAGGTTATCTATTCTCCCAAGATACCTATTATGTAGGCACTATTAAAAGCGTTTAGAAGCATTTATCAACAGACCATGATCGATACTTATTCTAAGATAGCCTTCATTAAATTATATGATAGGAAAAATGCGTTGTTAGCAGCGGATATGCTTAAATGATCCGAGTCACTCCTTGATTTGAAAGGCAGGATGCTCGAATTTTGAGAGTGTTAACCGATCATGACAGAGTACTGTGATCCAAGAGAGCAGTATGAGGATGAACTTTATCTGGCCATCGAAGATATTGACCACTTATGCACGAAAGCTCGATACCCTTTAAACCAATGGAATCTGCGCAAGGTTTCATCAGACCATCCAGAACGAATTTTATGCCATAGCTTTTAGCCCAGATTCCGCAAGTTGTAACGATCCCAAAATATTATTTTTAAGTAATTTTGATAAATTGATTTTAGCCTATC
>NZ_JAEMUC010000053.1:0-14815 GCF_018342455.1 Neochlamydia sp. AcF95
GTTTGGTGTACGCATGAATTAGATTGGCTGCCCCAGAAAGAAGAATGGGTAGATCTGAATGCGCTAGTCTGCATGAGAAGCACTAGGCGCATTAAAGATAAGACATCTATAGAGGCTAGATACTATATTGCTAGTGAAAAAGCTAGCGCTGAAAAGCATGGACTAGGCATACGCTTGCATTGGGGTATCGAAAACAAAGTTCATTGGCAATTAGATGTTTCTTATGGGGAAGATAAGAGCAAAGTCCGTAAAGACCACGGTCCCGAAAATCTATCTGTTTTGAAAAGATGTACAATGAATTTATTAAAAGCTGATACAAAAACAAAAGCAGGAATCAAGGGCAAGAGAGCAAAAGCCGGGTGGAATCGAGACTACATGATGGAAATACTAAATGGTAAATAAAATCTTCATGCAATTTCCCTGGAATGTTAAAGATTTAAACTTTGCGCACTATACGCTTCGTTTTTAAATGAGAGAAAACTTATTCCATGACAATTTGTAGGCCTTACCGATACGCGCTGAAAAACCTCAAAGAGGTTTTTGCTACAGGGCCCTCCAAAAAGCTTAAGAAGCAAGCCGCCCCCAAGTTGCAGAGAGCTTGGTAAAGGACTTTAGAAACACAAGCATCACGAAGGCTGCCCTGGAAGCCTATGGAAGTGTTGTGAAATCTTATTTTTATTACCTTATTCTCTAAATTTAAACCTCATTGAAGCTTTTTGAGCTAATTTTAAGAAGCTTAGAAAAACAAACTTAAGTAAATTTTTTCTCTTGCATAAATCGTTGATTACTATTTAAGGAAAAAAGGCCAGTAGCAGAATTTAAATAGGTTTAATTTCAAAGATGGGGATAAAAGGGTAGTTTGGCACGAAAGAGTTAGCTAGCTTTGCTTGTAGCTTTAATCGCTAAGATCTTCAATAACAAAGAGGGCTCTACAAGCATTCTCCCTATTATGACTCACGACTTAAAATCATGATTTTGCCCCCATCTATAAATCTAACACAAACTATGGCGCATAGAAGAGTATCACCATTCGATAAAGCAGAATGCTAGCTTTAAGAAGTCACCTATCAAAATCGCTTGCTCTCAAAGAAATCATATTTTTTTCCTCTTATCGCTTATTAAAAGCTTGCATTTCTTAAAATAGGGCTAGCACCAGAACGATAAGGTCGATTTTCTGCTTGAGGTAATAGTGAATAATTAACTTTTTGATTTGTCGATGGTAACTTGGAACTATTTTTAGAATTTTGATTAAGCTGCTCTTCCAACTGAGCCATGCGCGCTTCAAGCTTGGTGATTACCTTTTCCACTCTATTTACCGTAGCTTTTAGCTCTGCATTCTCTGTCAATAGCTGCTCGTATGAGGGTTGTATGCTATTTAATGTATAACTAAGCCAGTATATACCCTAGAAATTATTTTATTTATCAAAAGTGATTGATATACACCGTGACCGCTTATGAAAATTAGGATTTGCAAGCATGAAAGATATGAATAAGTTTTTATCGGTCGAGGCTCGACTTCTTTAAGTGCTTCTTTAATTTTTAAATAAGCAATCTAGCTACTCGCCAGCCAAAGCCTTTTTTTCTTGGCGACATTTTTTAAAAAAATCACGCATGAGGGTGGCTCCATATTCCTCTAGAACGCCTCTTCTAATGTTGAGATTATGCGTAGGATGAACCTTCTCAAACACATTCATCCAACTCCCATTAGCCCCATGCCGTAAATCAGGCGCGCCCCATACCAGCGTGGAAATTCTTGATAAAAACATAGCTCCTGCACACATGCAACAAGGTTCTATGGTGGTGTAAAGTGTAGTATCAGTCAATCGCCAGTTCTCTATTGCCACTTCCCCTGCAGTAATGCATAGCATTTCTGCATGGGCAGTAGCATCTTTGAGTAGTTCTACTTGGTTATATCCCCTCGAGATTACTTGTCCTTCATGCACCAAAACAGCTCCGACAGGAACTTCCCCCTGTTTAAAAGCTTTCCAGGCCTCTTTCAAAGCTTCAAGCATAAATTTTTCATCTTCTGAGTGAGGCTTAAACGTAAAGGGAAAAAGCATAGTTATCCATTCAATCTTTTCTGTAGTAATGCCATTTGCTTTTTCAAAGATTCTGTATCTTGAATATATTTTTTTTGCATTCCAATCAGTTTTTTCTCATACTTATCCACTAAGCGAGCTAATTGCTTTTCATAATAATCTTTTAAAGATTGTTGGCTTGAATGTTCGTCCTGGGCATTTCCTACAGCTGCTAAGGCTTTTTGTTCTTCTTCAGCAAGCTTATTGAGCTTTTCATAAATTTCTTTAGGAAATACTACCGAATTCATAACGGAAAAAAGATAAGTACGTACAGCCCCATATTGGCTAACTGCACCCCCCACTATCTCTTGCGATTTATCTGTATCAATTTCAGTTAATTGGGTAAAATCATTGGAGATTTGCAACAAGGCCCGTTCAAAATAATCATAAAGCTCGGCATTCTTGAGAAGCCATCGATTGATGATAAACTCAGCAATTTTTTCTCCATTTTCTTCTTGCTCTAAAGCTAAGGTATAAGCCTTCACTATCTCTTCATTTGTTAGCTTGTTTAAATTTTTACCTAAAAAATATTTCTTTACAAATTTAAAATCGTTTTTAAGATGCTCGTGTTTAAGGTCTTTTTTTACCTCTTCAATGATTTGAGGCATCCATGATATTAACAATGTAGATTTTTCTTTATAAGTGGCGTCTTTCAGCATAGAGTAATTCCTTAAAAGGGTGTTTTGATTATGCACGGTTCAAGAATCTACCAATTTAACAGAGAAAATGCAAGAAGAGAACCTTTTATTAATGGGTTTAATTTAAAAGCCATGAAATAGACCCTTCATCCTAAAAGCCTCTTTTCTTCTTTTTTCTTTTACATTTCTCCTTTTATTCGTCATGGCTCCCTCCCACCCTAAGAAGATTGCTCTTGATTTTTAATAGTTACCTAGGTAAGATGGGATGATAGAGTGAGAAAAATAGATTTACATTTTTTTAATATATTAAGTCCCCATAACTATGGTCGGACTTTAAACTTAAACGGGGGATTTTCTGAATGTCTCTAGACAAAGGAACGAAAGAAGAGATTACAAAAAAATTTCAGCTTCATGAAAAAGACACAGGCTCCGCTGACGTCCAAATCGCTATTTTAACAGAGCGTATTGCTGAATTAAATGAGCACCTTAAGCGTTCTCCTAAAGATCACGCTTCTAGGCTAGCTCTCTTTAAGCATGTTGGCCTAAGAAGACGTTTATTGGATTATTTAAACTCAACCGACACTTTGCGCTATTTGTCGCTTATTAAAAAGTTAAAATTAAGAAAATAACGCAAAAAGCTTTATATTAAGTGGGGCAGATGGCCCATACCACTGCCCTTGTTAATCTAAGCTTAAGACCCTTTATTCTTAAGAAGGCCTCAAGTTTAAGGAGAATTTTAAAGATTATAGAAATCAGAAATCGCGCTTTAAATCCATCATTTAAAGTATGTTTTCTGAGTTCTATCTGTTAGCCTTCTTTATCATCTTCGATGACGCTTGCTGGAAAAACCGCATAAAATTATGTGGATTTTTTTAGCCTTCGACCTATCAATAAATTCAAACTACATTTTAGGAGTATAATATGCAACCACACCTCATGAAGGTTAAAGTAGGCGAGCAAGAACTAATTTTTGAAACAGGAAAAATTGGTAAACAAGCCAATGGGGCTGTTTTAATAAAAGCAGGCGAAACTTATCTTTTTAATAGCGCTTGTGCGGCAGCTAACGCGGCTGATAATATTGATTTTTTCCCTTTGAAAGTTGATTACCAAGAAAAATTTTCTGCGGTAGGTAAAACGATTAGCGGCTTTATAAAAAGAGAAGGACGCCCATCTGAGAAAGAAACCCTTATTTCACGCCTTATAGACCGTCCAATACGTCCTATGTTTCCCGAGGGCTATTATAACGAAGTTCAACTATTGTCCTACGTTTGGTCTTATGATGGCATTAATATGACAGAGCCCTTGGCAATCTGTGGCATTTCAGCCGCTTTAGTGCTCTCAGATATTCCCTTATTAAAACCTGTAGCTGGTGTACGTGTTGGCTTAATAGATGGGAAGTGGCTTGTCAATCCTACTCAAGAGCAGATGAAAAAATCTAAATTAGATCTAATGCTAGCGGGAACCGAAAATGCTATTCTTATGATCGAAGGTCATTGTGATTTTCTGACAGAAGATCAACTCATGGAAGCCATTGAAGTAGGCCACAATAGTATCAAAATTATTTGCCAAGCCCTACATAATTGGCAAAAAGAGATTGGTAAAGAAAAAAACTTGACCACTCTTAAAAGCTTGCCTAAAGAACTCATGGGAGAAGTTGAAAAACTTGCTAGACCTCTTTTAGAACCTGCATTAAGAAGCAATCTAAAGCAAGATCGTGAAGAAAAATTGAATGCTATGAGAAAAGCTGTGGTGGATAACCTTTTACCTGAAGGAGAAGAACCTAAATATTCCGTTAATCAGGTTAATGTGGCTCTTAAAGATATTCAGTCTAAATACATGCGTAAAATGATCTTAGAAGAAGATATCCGTAGCGATGGACGTGACAGTAAACAGATTCGCTCGATTGATATCGAGCAAGGCCTTCTGCCTCGTACGCACGGCAGTTCACTATTTACGCGTGGTGAGACGCAAGCGGTAGGGGTATGTACGTTAGGTGGGGAAGCTATGTCGCAAAGATACGAGGATCTCGATGAAGAGAGTAGCCGTAGATTTTATCTTCAATATTTCTTCCCTCCCTTCTCTGTAGGAGAAGTGGGACGCATAGGCTCTCCAGGACGCCGTGAAATTGGCCATGGAAAATTAGCAGAAAGAGCTTTGTCAGCTATTGTACCTGCTCGAGATATCTTTCCTTATACCATGCGCTTAGAATCCACCATTACAGAATCTAATGGTTCTTCCTCCATGGCTACAGTATGTGCAGGCTGCCTTTCTATGATGGATGCAGGAGTACCTATTAAACGTCCAATTGCAGGAATTGCCATGGGACTGATTTTAGAAGAGGGACATTACAAAATTTTGTCTGACATTTTGGGAATCGAAGATGCTTTAGGCGACATGGACTTTAAAATTGCTGGTGACCAGCATGGCATCACAGCCTTCCAAATGGATATCAAAGTAGAAGGAATTACCCCAGCTATTATGCAAGCGGCTCTAAATCAAGCTAAAGAGGGTAGAATTCACATTCTTAACAAGATGTTGGAAGTTTGTCCTACTTTCAAACCGCAGATGTCTATCTATGCCCCACGTATTGAAACCATGCAGATTAAGCCTAGTAAGATTGCCACAGTGATAGGTCCAGGAGGAAAACAAATTCGAGCTATTATCGAAGCCTCCGGGGTAGAAATTGATATCAACGATGACGGCTTGATTAGCATAGCCTCTACAAACTTAGAAGGTATTGAAAAAGCCAAAGCTATTATTCATGGCCTAACAGCTGAGGTAGAAATAGGTAGGACTTATACAGGTAAAGTTACCTCTGTAGTAGCTTTCGGAGCATTTATAGAAATTTTACCGGGTAAAGAAGGGTTATGCCATATCTCTGAATTTGAACATACACGCATTGAAAACTTAGCCGATCATGTCAAACAAGGAGAAATAATCTCTGTAAAAGTTTTAGATATCAACGAACGTGGCCAGCTTAAGTTGAGCCGTAAAGCACTTCTTAGTAAGTAATGAAGAGGAGATCGATAGAAAAAGACTATCGATCTCCCTTCATTTTATTCATTCCTTAAGATATCTATATCTTATCCTCGTATCATTTTTCGCTTATCTTTTTCTGCTAGGCTTTATTCCTTTCCCTCTCATCTTAAACCCCACTTCTTGGCTAATAAATTTCTTTGCTATGTTCTTAGTAGATGCTCTAAATTTCTGAGACAAAAGCTGATCTTGTTATCTAAAAACCTTTCTTAGCAAATAATCGTGCCTTTCATTAGCAAGCCTCTTAGTTGTACCATTAACTTTTTAACTTAATAAAACATTTGACAAAACGTTATCTTTAATAAATTTTTGTAGCTCTATAATCATTATCTTTAAGTCATACTTTTGCGTCTACAATCTCTTAATTTTCACTCTACTAGCCTTCTTAAAGATGGCTACTTAAATTATTAATAATTAAAGCTACTTGATTTGTGCCTCATCACTCCATAGAAAGAAAGTAATTATAGAAGTAAATACCCCTTTTGCTTAACTCTTCCTAGCTTAAGCCTGCCTAAAAGCTCCTTCAGCTAGCGATTAGCGAATAAACCTAGCGCGCGATATATATTCTAGGATTAATAGACGCAGCATGGATATTTTTAATTACTTTCTAAAAACTCGCTTCACGCATCCATCAGGCAACATGACGCATTAATTACTCTCAAGCAAAGTATCTAGAAGGCTTTTTAAAGCATATCCTCTCTTCTCTAAAGCTAAGTAAAAAATTAGCATATGGTTGATCTATATTAAAAGTGAGCAAGCCAATCCTCAAGGCACGTGCATAACTTTTAAGCCCATCATCCTAATTAGGGAAAATTAAAAAAATCTTATAATTACGATATTTAAGTTCTTTACAAATTTGAATGGTATAGATATAAACTGCTTTAACACTAGCCAAAAAACTACAAGCGGCAACATATCAACCATTTATTCAACTTTAGGCCCCATAACTGTAGGTAGTAATGAATAATATTTTTTCTTGGAATCCTTCTAACCCTCTTCTCAAGCAACTAGAAGATTATCGCCACGACCTAAATAAAACCCTCCCTACATCTGAGAGAGATAAAGACCCCACCCAAAACCTTACTGCTTTTTTCCAAAATTTTGTGCGAACAATCGAAGTAGAGCACCCTCTTCTTCGCAAAGTCTTTGTGCGTTGGCTAGGAAAAAAAGATTTAGTAGATAGTAATGGAGAGCTTGAACCTACCTTAATTGCGAATTATCTTGCTCCTATTTGGAAAAAGGATCCTGATGAATGCCAAGCTAATCTCCATCTTTTATTCAATTACATGACTCAGATCACGAAAAGTTTTATCAAAAAAAAATTCAGCTTAGCCGTAAACCCCTCTCTTGAAAAAATTGATATCCAATTTTTGGATCAAAAATTTTATAAAAGTTACCACAAAATTTTATCTACCGTGCAGTTCATTTGCTCGCTAGAAAAAATAGAAGATGAGTCAATTAAAATCATTATCACTGAGCTCAACGTCTGGTGCCTTCATTATTTAGTAGAATCAGCAAAAACGCCCTTAATCAATTTCGATCAGGATAAATACAACTATCCATTTAGCGAATACATAGACGATAATGCTCCTCATTATCACCGTGAAGATGGAGGGGCAATTGTAAAGATTTTCCTTAGGGTAATCAAGCAACGGCACGATTGGCTAAAAGATATCAAAATTAGCCTTATAAAAAATGATGAGTTTGAAAAATTAATTATTAATTGCTGTCAGATCTTAAAAGGACGCTATCTTCCTGCTGAGTCGAACAATCTGAAGAATATCCTTGAAGAGATTAACAACAAACCAGAAGAAAATGATTTTACTTTTGTAGATTATTCCGAAGCGTTCAAGTTCTATGAACATAATAGCTCCATTCTCCCTACCAAAAATATAAAGGAAATTTTACATAGAGTGTCTAAGGACAATCATTTAATTGTTGGAGTAGTATTAAAAATTGATAGCCAGGCTCTCTACTTTTTTCATGGCAATAACAAAAAAAACTTAAAGAAATTTTTAAATACATTTAAAAGCCTTCAAGGAGCTCACGGAGCCTATCCTGATATTGTATTACTCAAAGAACTTTTAATTCGTACAGGCTATAGAATTACATCCCTTTTAGACCACTATCCTCTTCCCCAGAGAAAAGCTTACGAAACCTACCTAGAGATTCCTCCGTTAGAAGAGCGTGAGATTACTCTAAAGGAGGTAATAAATACCCATCAAGAACTCTTTAAATACGTAGAAACTTTATCTGAATCGGTAGAAAACTCGACGCTTACCTCACACTATTTGCAGTTTCTTTATAAACTGCTTGCCGTCACAAAGCCAGTCATAAGAGTAGAAAATCCTCTTATTTATAAAGCAGCATTTAATTGTTTAAGCAAGATAAGAAAACATCTTAGCCAGCTTAGCTATGGTAATTTCCAAGCTTGCCAAAACAAATTCATTCTTGTTTTTGAACATTTTCAACAGCTTCAAATATTATACAAAAGAGAAGAAATTGAAACTATTCCTGAGGTTCTAAATTCCCAACCTACTCCTGAAGGAGTAATAAGCAACGGATATACTTTTACAAGCGGTATTGCTTGCTTTGGAAACATTACGGAAGGTCTTTTGCAAATGTTTGCTGAAGGACCTTCTCAGCCTGATGGAGAGCCTTGTAAGCCCTCTGTAATATTTGACACCAACAGTTACTACGAAATCAGCGAGAGCACAGGAGGCCTTAAAGATTGCTTAAAAGAACGTTTTTCCTGTCAAACTGCCCAGCTAAGTAATTTTGAAACAATTCCGAACCTGGAAAATTATGATGTTATCTTTACAGATATCTATCCTAATCGGGTAGTGAGACTTGTCATAGAAGAAATAAAAGTTAAAGAGATTATTAAAAAAATTTTAGAAAAAAGAGCTTCTAGCTCGGCTGCGCATAATGATAAACGTCCATTAGCGATGGTCCTTGATTGTGCCACTACGTTTTTTATGCATGAAGAAGTCCGCAGCTTAGTAGAAGAATTTGCAACCCCTATTAATGAAGGAAAATTAATTCTTATTTTAACCAACAGCCTAGCTAAGTATGGGCAGCTTGGGTTAGATAAATTTCCGGGCGGAATAGTACAAGTTTATAGTTCCGATACATCTGCGGACGATTTATTAAGAGGTTTATTAACAAGTAGTGCAAACGATAACTTTTCTAAAGAAGCTTTCTGGTTTTTTCATCTTATGCTCAAACATTGCAGTGAAAATATCATAAATTATCTAGAAAAAATAAGAAAAAATACTGACTTTGTTTATAAAGAATTACAAAAACAGGGACTAGTCATAGAAAAAAAACAAGACAGTACTAATCAAGGCTCCATTCAAAAGAATAATACTAAAAAACCTTTGATTCAAATCGGTTATAGAGATGAAAAAGTCCCGATGATAGGAATTCACATGAAGGGTTTTCAAAAAGAACTTTTTGGAAAGGAGGATGAGCAACTTTTACATATTTTGGTAGTTATCATGCAGTATTATTTGTATGCTAGATATATCAATGAAAATCTACCTGTCACCATGAGCCAAAGCTTTGGATTTGCGAATGCCAATTTAATTGAGTGCTGGTCTGCATTGAGATTAACAATTGGTCTAGAGGAGGAAAAAGATCTACGTTCATATGCTGCGATAATCGGTCAAATTAAAGAAGAGCTAGATTGTTTGGTCGAAGATGGTTTAAAAGAAAAAATAAAAGATAACATCATCACGCTATCCAAGCAACAGGATTTAAAAAAGTTATTTTATCATTACCATTCTAACTTTGTGAATAAGGTTCAAGACGGTTTATCATCTTTCATTAGCTATCTGTGTACTCTTAAGGAGTGCTAAGAAACCTTTTAAGGTATTAAATAAGACGAGTTAGCCGATAAGGAAATAGCTGAAAAAATGAGGCACTTAAATCTATCTTCCCCTTGGTCAATTTATAAATCTAGCCAACTAACAATTTTTGCTAATCCTTAATATTTTCTTTCCTTTAGCTACACTTTGCGGAAACTTTCTTTGCAGCTAAGAGATTCATTTAACCTGCCATCTTATTCTTTTTACACTAAAAGTGATCCTGCTCCAGTCCTTTTGCCAGGCTTTGGTTGCCTATAGATCCAAGGAGAAATTTTTCATTTCAATAGCTTATCTCCAGGGTTCCGCTAGCTGGCGTTTTTTCGGCAGCAATATTTTCCCAAACTTATAGGCAAGCTTTTCCTTTTGCTAATAAATAAGAAATCTCTCCTTTTCCTTTACACGGCTAATCAATTGCCCGCCCTCTGCCTTTTTCTACTGAAAAAAAATCGTTTACTACGCGCTGCCAACCTAACTTTGTGATTAGCTTAAGTTGCATCTAAGCAAGGTTTACAGCATTCTATCTAATGGGCTATCTTAGTAGCATCTAGGTACCCTGAAAGAGCTCCTGACCGGCAAAGCTTCACCCTTCTCCTGAAGGTACATTACATGACCCTACATCTTTAATGAGCTCTAGATCAAATAGTGCTACAGATCTTTTTCTAGGATCCATAAGGATAAGTCTCTAACTTGCTTTTTACACTCCTTAAAAAGCTTGGGTGCTAAAATCTTGTGTTGGGTGTCCATAGCTTTTTACAACCATTCTGGTATCAGATCTTAGATATTACCATCATAGAAAGATACTTAATACGCCTTAAAAAACTTAGTCTACATACCCAACCTTCTGAAAGATCCGCCTATGCTCAACAAAAGGGGTTTTATTAAGTACGTGAGTGCATAAAGAGTAGATTAAAAGCGTATGCTGGAAGACGAATAAAAAAACAGCTGCTAGTGAAATACCTTCTTCACAGGGTTTGATTCTTTTTATCAAAAAAGATTTAAACAGTGAGGATCATGAGGGTTTAGAGAAAGATTGATGAATGCCCCTTTTTCCGAGATATAGGATAAGTGTAAAAAGCTTGAGCCTTAAACAATGCAAAATGTCGCTCAAAAGCTATTTGAGGCCCCCAATTAGCAAGAGCAATAGAAGAAGTAGATGGCCAAAATTATTATTAAACGAAGCGCTGGTTATGAGTATATTGTCTTATGAAAAGTGGCTATATCACATGCATGGACTTTAAATATATTAGGAAACTCTTATCAATTTAAATATCGACATCCTGGCCGCCGCTTAAGTTGTCTTTACCAATTTGATAAAAAGAAGGGTAGCTTATGCTTACCACCCGTAACCCCTGCATCCACTTGACTCGTAAGGAAAAACAAACATCAATGAGCTAGATGATGCAGTATAGGCTATGGCGTGAAGCATATAGAATTATTATAATCTTATCCGATGAATAGGGTGGAATGGGGGAGCGAATATTTAGATTTTTATCCATGTTTGAATCATTGCACCTGGATCAATAATACCTTGGAGTTTTACAGAAGCTTTATTGACCTTCGTGTTTCCAATTTTAATGACTTTTAAATTCATGTTGTCTAAAAAAGAAGGCAGTTCTTCAAATGAATGATTTCCATTCAAATTTAATTCTTGTAAATTAACCAATTCTTGAAGTTCAGAAGGTAGAGAAGTTAAATTATTAGCGCAAAGATCTAAATGCTGTAAGCCTTTCAGGTATTTAAAATAAGGAGGTAAATTTGTTAACTTTGCACCACTAAGTTCTAAAAACTGAATTTGTTCAATTTGCCGCATGATATCTTTTAAGCATATCCTCTCAACTTCTTCAGGATGAGAAAAATCATGGTTTAAGTATTTGTGAAGAATATTTCGAGCTATCGTGTGACCTTTTAAACTTCTCGAATACTGCACATAGATACGACCTTTCAGATACACATTTTTAACAATAAATTCACACAGTTGCTTGATTTCTTTTAACTGATTAATTTTCTGGGATATCTCACTAACACTTTTCTCTGCATCTTTTATGCCCTCATTAGAAGAAATTGATAAATCATAATCATTCTGCCCAGGTAAATGAGATTCAAGGAAATTAGAGCCGAATCGGGAATCAAAGCTAGAGGTTTGTGTTAATGCTTGCATACTGTACTCCTTTTTAACAAAATTTTTATTTTATTATAAAAAAAATGTCAATAAGTATTTAATATCAAACGATCTGGAAAAAATCTTTTTCAAGATAATATTTACCATCAAACCTATCCAGGCAATGGTTGAAAGTGTTTTAAAAAATGATTTTGTATAATTAAGGAGAATTAAAACTTTCTGTTCTTTTTTCTCCCATCTTTCGTATAAGTAAAGAAACTACTTAGCATAGATCAGGCTATATTGCCTAATATTTAAAATTTTGTTTAGCAATCCCACTGATTTATTAAGCAATTATACACGTTAGCTAGCTAAAAGAGCATATCAGCTGCTGGCATTTGAGTGATAAATGTTATTTTAATATTAAAATTAGCTTTGATGAACAAACTAGGCTTAGGCCCTCAAATTTACCTAAGGAACCTTTGAGGGCCTTTATCCAGATGGAGAGGCTGAAAAGTCGATATATTGAAAACCTTATATATTAACTAGATGATTTTCGATTTCAGGGATGGGACAATCCGTCAAATCTTTTGCTACTTCAGCCACTATAGTTTTTTGCGTGCTACTATTTATATGAGGGCGCACTAATCCTAAAAACGCAGGATTAGCCATTAAATAAAGCCTTGTAAATTCTCCTTTATAATGGGCAGCACAGATATACTCTCCTAAGGATCTAGCAAATTTCTCCTTTTCCACCTCTTTAGGATCCGTTTCAGGTTCGTAAGCATGACGAGTGGTTCCTCCACTTTGAAAGTTACGCCCAGGTTTTCTCCCTTCTAACACCTGATCTTGTAAACGGCTTTCAGGATGATTGAGGACTATAAGTTCTTCAATTTTAGGAAATTTTGCTAAACGATAAATCTTAGCTTTCGAGCTATTGGCAACTACGATCCAAGTTAGAGTATGTGGCATTCTTCCTCCTAATGCTATTAGAACAATTAATTTTACTATTAAAAAAGCAACTGATATTTATATTGTCTATCATTTAGTCTCGAAAAATAGATTAAAAGCTCCTCTAAATTTTTTTATCACTTATTATCTATAAAGCTTGCCTCTATCTATTAAAGAAAGGTTTTTTAAGTGATGAAGCTCTCAAAAGGCTTATATTTAATCTAGCTTTTGAAAGCATTCACTTAACGCATAATCTTGCATTTAGCTTTTTAAAATACTATAAAAAATTCAATTAGGCTAAACTTTTAGCCATTTCAAATTGTCACGCTACCTATTCTCAAGCCTATTTATTGAGCTTACAATAACATTACTTTTTCCTCCTAGCTACAAGATTTTTATCCTTTCTTTTTCTTGTTTATCTTCTAAGATTTTCATCCCTTTTCCTTTCCAAAAAATTCAACTTTATTAGAATTTGGACGCAGGCACATAATAACTCCTATCAAGCTAACGATGCCGCTAAATAAAACGATCCCAGCTGTCGCCCATTCTAGAAGCTTAATAATCTACAAAAAAAAGTTGCTAAAAAATTATTTGTTTTATGCAAGGCTACCAGCACTCATGGCCGGTGAAGTGACCTTTTAGATAAAGGCAGAGATAGACTTTCCAACTAAAAACTACAGGTTTAGCCTTTAAAAAAGCTATTTTAGATTTTCTAGCAATCTAACATTTTGATGCCACTTTGCTGTATTTCATTCGCTAAGGTTAGCTACTAAGCACAAGTTAGATGCCATGCTTAAAGCTGCCCAGGCTTTTTCTATTGCATGGAATTATATAGATCTCCAGAAAAAATTCGATCGGCTTTAAAAGTTGGCAGTAAAACTTTTGTCGCTTCATTTCGGCTACCTTTGCATTTAAGTCTATGGCCATTCTTTTTGAATATAATGTCGCTTAAGATAACTCCTCTACTGCCAAGTAAGCTAACTGATTTGTTTTGCTTACGCTTCCGGTTTGTTTTTAAAGAGCTTGTTTGGACTGCCACATGCAGGGATGGCAAATAGGCAAGTTCAGCCCTATTACTCGAAGCTCTACTTTAACTTTAAAGATCGTTAAATCTTCAATCACCTAAAATTAAGCGATGAATCTTCTGCTTAGCTAGCGATTATAAAATGAGGCGACCTCTTAAGGCCTTTAAAAGCCTAAGCAATTACTTATTCTGGTTATACCCGCATTCTTTCATTAGTGGCTCCCTAGCGCCCATTCATGTCATTTTTAAGCTAGGGCCCTGCTGGAGAGTAATCAAAGCTTTGATAAAGCTTATAAGACGAAATAAGTAAGCTTTGATCTTAGCAACAAAGCGTTGGATTAAATAACCTCTTCATAATAAAACCCTCACTTCTTAAAGGGGAATAAAACCAGCTTAGTTTTTTCTCAGTTTAGCACACATTTCTAAATGGTAATAAGCACATCTGCTTGCTACCCATTGTCCTCAGAAGATTAAAAGTTGAAAATGCTAAGATAAGTTTAATCTGTGGCCAAAAATGTCTTATTTAGTTCTGCCGTATGGACAGCCAAGCAACAATGCCAACAGCTGCTAAGTAATGCCTAGCAAGGTAGGCCATAGTGCTAGAAAGCGAGAGCTGATAGCTAATTTTGAAGAAGGTAGGCCAAATTCTCTATCTTATTAATATACAGAAAAATGCTCTAGCCTATTTTAGTAAGAGTTTATTCTTGCTTTTCCTTGAAAAGCTGTAGCTGATTGAGTAAAATTAAGATTTTAAACGTTGAAAAGAGTGGGGATAATTTGGCAAAAGTATGTAAGCCTTGCTCGCTTGCCATCTGAAAATGACTTAAAATTCTTATAGCTCATCTATTTCTTTTCTCTGTTATTTCTCGTTAAGAGAAGAAAATCTAACTCTTTAAATGGAATTTTCCAAGTATAGTGCTATACAGAGAGAGAGAGCGCAATAAATTTATTGAAATATCAAATAGTGAAGAAAAAAGGTATGAGCGAGGTAAGATAGAGTGATAGGAAAGGAAAAAAGCTTATAGCAGCGCGAGTTGAATAAAGAAAAAAAAGCTTGGCGGCGACCTACTCTCCCACACTCTTGTGTGCAGTACCATTGGCGATAAGAGGCTTGACTTCTG
>NZ_JAEMUC010000054.1:0-30124 GCF_018342455.1 Neochlamydia sp. AcF95
GCATACATCTTCTCCTTCTTAAAAAAGAAGAGTATACACTACAGATTTAAATTTCTCAATATTATCGGGATAGGTTCTTCGTGCCAGACTATCCTTTTATCTCCATCTTTGGAATTAAACGTATTTGTAATACTGGCCTTTTCTCCTTTCTTCCTCAGATAAAGCAATTAATCGATTAGACTTTATGCCAAATGTAAATATTTTTTTAAGTTCATAATGGATAAATTCCATATTATCTTTGGCGCCAAACCAATTATCCGCTAGCACGTACTCAGCTTCAACTTGGAGTCGTAACTGCTTGCTGAATAAGAGCTCTATAATGTGGGTTTTTAGTAATGCATGATTGCCTTTATTCTTTCTTTGTTTTCACGTTGTAAAAGTGCATATCTCTCTTAATCACTTCAAAGCCGATGGGAAAGGTATAATCTCCATAACTACTAAAGCTAGAAAATGGATTAATACCTTTTAGATGATCTTACTGGGGTGTAAGAAAAATGCTAGCAGACGATTTCGTTTTCATCCGTATAGGGGTTTTCTTCTACTGTATCGTCAATAATCAACACACCTCCTTTACCTTGTTCTAGATGGCGCACTTGCTTTTTAACATACTGCCATAGTTTTTTTAAGCCCCCTAGATTATTGTTAAGAAAACGGGTGATTTTATCATGGCTAAGCTGGCCATCTGAAAGATTGGATAACCCTATATGGCTGTTGCTTGTGGTTTTGGCTAATAAGATGATCGGTATAATTATCAAGAAGATCTAGTTTCATTTTTTTTATTTCCTTTTCAAATAAAAAATATACCCTTAGAATAATTTTTTCAACTCCTTTGTGGGTAAGGTGAGTAGGTAATTCGGATTTGTCAAGCTATGGAACGTACAAGCCACATGCATGACTAGCTTTTTTTATATTATTCAGTTTACTAATTAAAAATATTTTTAAAACTTTTTGCTATGCGTTGCAGAGGATGTTGCTGGCTTGCTTGCAATTCTTTATAATTCAATCCAATTAATGCATTTAAAATTTCAATTATTAAGTTGTTAAGTTGTGTAGTGGCTTGTTGGGAATTCGTGGAAGCATTTTCTAAAATTAATGCGTAAATATCATTAAATTTTTCTCTAAGCTCAGAAAGGTCGGTTATTTTGCCAATTTGGTAAATATTACTCTCAATCGCTTGGAAGCCTAGCTCATTTTTAACTCCTCTCCTTATTTGTTTTCCACTTCTCTCTTGATTTTTTTGTTGAGCATCTAAGGCCGTGCGGGCTCTTTCTGTTTTTTTTTCTTTGCCCTTTATTATGCTTCCTAATGGCTCCTTCATTTCTTCAGGAAGAGCCTGAATTTCTGGAAGATCGTCTGCTGCTTCGCGAGTTTCAAGGATTAGGTAATTAAAATCTCTGTTCTTAGAAGCTTCGGAAAGCAGTTTATTACCCAGAATTTGAATCCCTTGTGCAATGTGTATATTTTCTCCTAACGAGCCTGGTGAAGAGGAAGAGCTTAAGTGCGTTCTACCTGCGATGACTATGACTTTTTCATAAGATTTTAATGCAATGCTAATATTTTCTACCATAGCCTGATTTCGTGATGGATGACTCATTGCAATTAAGTCATTTGCTGTCTGCCCCAGTGCTTGCATAAATATAAGAGTTTGACTGAGCAATTTAAGGGGAAGGATAGCAATCTCTGATGCAGTAATCGTGGCTTGCTCATCTTTTTCTTGTAAAACCTCTAAAGGTTGAAGAATGGTTTTTAAATTACTAGCACTCTCTTTCAATATAGTTTTAAAATCTTCTTTGTCTAGCCTTGTTGAAGGCCATTCTTCTATGTAATTGGCTAATTTATCGGTTACCTGGGTTAAATCCTGCATGGTGGTGTGCATACGCTCGCACATAGCGCCTACATTATCAGGATTGTCTAAATATATTTTAATTGCTTTAGCAATTTCTTTATTACCGTGGTCTGTTACTTCCCCCAAGAATATATCTAGAAATTTCCATGTTTCCGGAGAATCCCAGGATGAAAAGTCAACTTTATCCACATGTTCTTCTAAATGGGAGCTTAATACTTTTGCGCTTCGATTAAAAGCTTGCCCTTCTACTAGGATGGTTGCTTTGTCTGTTATATGTGTAACAAGAAGGGTAGTTACAAGCTGATGAATCTTTTCAGTAGCTTGATTATGAGTTTCGCCAATTAAGATCACTTGCGCTTGATTAACTTTCTGCGCCAGATTTCCTTTACCCATATTACTTCCGACTTCAGAAAAATGTCTTAATAGCGAGTCTGTAAATCCTTGAGAATCTGAATAAGGATCGAACTGCATAAGCTTTCTTCCTTTTGATTATTAAACATATTTTTCAAATACCTTATAAACATTTATTATACCAAATGATTTTATTAATAATTAAATATTAATATAAATAATTAACTTTAATTATTAATTATATAATTTTTATAAGTTTAGATTGGTGTTTTTATATAACTTTATATTAAATTCATTGGCAGGCTGCTAGGCCTAAATGGAGAAGGTTCTAATGAAAGAGATAATAAGATTTCGTAAGCGGCTACCCGTGTGGGCTAATTAAGCCGTTGATATTAAGAAGTAAATATAAATCAAAAAGCTTAGCAAATAGAAAAGATAGGTATTTGGGAGTGTTTTTGGCGGTGTAGATGCTCCATAAAATCCCCTCTAAAGCCTTATATATCCCTTGATCGCTTATCATGTAGACATCAATAATTATAGTAGATAGATAATGTTGTTATTTGCTAAAGTTTGTAACTTAAAAAAAGACTATTTAAATTGAGAAAGTTTTTAACCCTATTAATTAAGGATTCATTATAATGGGATGCTTTTTTTTTAATTTTAATCCTTTTAATTGTATAAATCTGCACTCTTGGCGTCTTATTACTGAGGCCCCTCCCTCAATAAAAACGATCCCAGAAGAATTGATTGTGCATATTTTTTCTTTTCTTTCCCCCAAAGAGCTTGTGAATGCTCAGCAAGTATGTAAACACTGGAAAAAAATAGGAGATGAAGAGACCCTGTGGAAAAGACATCATCAACAGCATTTCAAAGGCAAACCTTTATATATTAGCTTTTATCCAAGAGTAGTTCGGTCTTTTAGGAATAGTTATCTTGTTTATAGTCGGAGCGAATCAATAAGACGGGAAGTTAAGCTAGAGATTGCCGCTTTGCGCGCCTCTCCCTCATATAATCCAATTTTTTCCGAGAGGCTGTTATGGATGAATCAAAGTCAAAGCTTGAATCATTAAAAGAGCTTAAGGTTTTAAGGGGAAGCCGGCAAAAAGAATAAGGCTGATAAGATAATCTGTATGAATTTCAAGTTTCATTTTTTTTCTCCTCCTTTTAAAGAAAGAAATATATCCTTAGAATAATTTATCCAACTCATCTAGGCGTAAGGTGAGTAACTTAAAAAGGCTATTTGCGTTGAGAATGTTTTTAACTCTATTAATAAGGATTCATTATAATGGGATGCTTTTTTTTTAACTTTAATCCTTTTAATTGCATAGATCTGCGCCCTTGGTGTCTTATTACTGAGGCCCCTCCCTCAATAAAAACGATCCCAGAAGAATTGATGGTGCATATTTTTTCTTTTCTCTCTCCCAAAGAGCTTGTGAATGCTCAGCAAGTATGTAAACACTGGAAAAAAATAGGAGATGAAGAGACATTGTGGAAAAGACATTACCAACAGCATTTCAAAGACGAACCCTTACATATTAGCTTTTCTCTAAAAACACCTCGGTCTTTTAGGAATAGTTATCTTTTTTATAGCCTTTACGAATCAATAGACCGAAAAGTTAAGCTAGAGATTGCCGCTTTGCGCGCCTCTCCCTCATATAATCCAATTTTTTCCGAGAGGCTGTTATGGATGAATCAAAGTCAAAGCTTTAATCATCAAAAGACTTAAGGTTTTGAGAGGAGACGGGCAAAGAGAATAAGGCTGATAAGATAATCTGTATAAATATCAAGAAGATCAAGTTTCATTTTTTTCTCCTCTTTTTAAAGAAAAAATATATCCTTAAAATAATTTATTAAAATTCATTTGTGCGTAAGGTGAGTAACTTAAAAAGACTATTTGCGTTGAGAAGTTTTTTAACTCTATTAATCAAGGATTCATTATAATGGGATGCTTTTTTTTTAACTTTAATCCTTTTAATTGTATAGATCTGCGCCCTTGGCGCCTTATTACTGAGGCCCCTCCCTCAATAAAAACGATCCCAGAAGAAGTGATTGTGCATATTTTTTCTTTTCTCTCCCCCAAAGAGCTTGTAAATGCTCAGCAAGTATGTAAACACTGGAAAAAAATAGGAGATGAAGAGACATTGTGGAAAAGACATCATCAACAGCATTTCAAAGATAAACCCTTACATATTAGCTTTTATCCAAAAGTACTCCGGTCTTTTAGAAATAGTTATCTTGTTTACAGCCAGTTCGAATTAATAGACCGGAAAGTTAAGCTAGAGATTGCCGCTTTGCGCGCCTCTCCCTCATATAATCCAATTTTTTCCGAGAGGCTGTTATGGATGAATCAAAGTCAAAGCTTTAATCATTAAAAGAGCTTAAGGTTGTAAGGGGAGGCGGTCAAAGAGAATAATGCTGATAAGATAATCTGTATAAATATCAAGAAGATCAAGTTTCATTCTTTTCTCCTCTTTTCAAAGAAAATAATATATCCTTAGAATAATCTATTCAACTCATCTAAGCATAAGGTGAGTCTTTAAATTAAGTGAATTAATTTAATGACCAGAAGAAGTTCTCACCTATCTTTCATAATTACAGATCTGGGTGAGGAGAACAGAGTTATTTTTAACAAGAAAAGCAAACAAGAGAAAGTAGATAAAATATTTACTGGGGATAAAAAAGCACAAAAAATGTCTTAATCATTAGCACTTTTCTTCCTACCATTTTGATCTTTACTGCAGGTTTTCTCTTAGATTGTTTAACACAAAAACCCAATTGATAATATTGGGTTTTTGTGTTAAATTTCCTGTAAAGAGATTAACAATGAAAAAATTGACTACCCTTCACAGCCTACATTCACTTCTTGCTAGCCCCTTCTTCACCGTGGATCAAATCAAAAAGCTAGGAATATCCCCTGCTCGTCTTGCTTACTATATAAAAAAAAAGCAAATAAAACGCTTAAGTCGTGGTATTTATCAAAGCAGCAACTATCAAGGTTCACCAGAAATTTTTCAGTGGGAGGATCTTATCGAAGCTGTAAATTCTGTACCAGGGGGAGTAATTTGTCTAGTCTCTGCTTTAGCTATCTATGAGATGACAGAGGAAATCCCGCGAAAACACTGGATTGCCATCTCCCATAGCACATCGATTACCAGGGAAGGCTCTATAAAAATCGTAAGATTTAGGAATATAGAACTGGGGAAAACAGAACTAGAGCTAGGAGGTATTCGACTTCCTATATTTGATCGCGAACGCACCATTATAGATGCTTTTAGACTTTTAAGCCGAGAAACGGCTATTAAAGCTCTCAAAATGGCACTTTTTAAAAAAGGAAATAAAATAGATTTAAAAAAACTTCAGGCTTATGCAAAAAAGCTTAGATTTAATATTGATCCTTACCTTATTACAGCTACCACATGAATGAACAAGCATTAAAAAACCGCCTCCAGGTTATCTCCATAGAAAAAGGCATACATTTTAATGAATGCTGGAAGAAGCTTCTTCTTGAGCGCTTTTTAGTGCGGCTATCACGTTCAACACATGCCCTAAATTTCATTTTTAAAGGAGGATCTCTTCTTGCCTATTTCTTGCATATAGGAAGGGAAACCACCGATCTTGATTTTTTACTTACCAACATGAAGGCCGGCCAAGAAGAAACAAAACAAGCCATTGAGCAAATTGCTGCCATCGAGTTAAAAGATGGATTCTCTTTCAAGTATGCTGGTATAGACATTTTAGAGCAGCCGCATATGGATTATGTGGGCTATCGCGTGCATTTAAAGGCGACATTTGGCCGTATGCAAGATAAAATTCATATTGATGTCGGCATAGGAGATATAGTAAAGCCCTTTAGCCAAGATATTTATCTTTTTCAGTATAAAGGTCATCCTTTATTTGAAGAAGAAGTATCCTTAATGGTTTATCCTCCGGAAACAATTTTTGCTGAAAAGCTCGAGACGATAATCTCCAAAGGAACGGCTAATAGTCGCATGAAGGATTATCATGACCTGCTCTTGCTAGTACGCGACGCAAAACTCATCAATTTCAAAATCCTAAAAGACGTTATAACTGACACGTTTAAAAATCGAAAGAGAACGCTTGAGCTTCTAAGTTTTGATGAACCAGATCTCAAATCTCTTCAAAGGCTTTGGGACGCACATTTAAAAAACCTTGGGAACATCGCGCAAGAGCTCAACCTTCCAAAAGAAATGCACAGCACCATAAAAGAAATAAATGCTTATATAAAACAGCTAGGCTTAACTTAAAACTTAAGCGTAGGCTGCTTTTCTTTTAGAAATTATACCTTTTAAAGAAACTACGTCTACATAGCCAAAAAAAAATTAACCTTTTCCAAGCCGACTCTCTCTGTAAAGACAAGCTTTTTATTAAGTGCATGGCTGCATAAAGGGTTGCTCTAAAGCGTATTATAAAATTTTAAAAACGTTTGCCTTTCTTTTCAAAATCCAGCTGGCATTTAACTTCTTTGTAATACGTTGAGCCTATTTCCTACAGATTAATTTATGGGCATTCACTTAATAGCCAGAAGAGCATTTTCTCATCTATTGCGCTTTCTCTACCTAGGCAAAGAGTCGTAGAGCTATGTGTAAAAAAGATTATTGTAAGCTGAAAAAAATCTAAGCAAAGCTTTGAGGTTAGAAAGTACTAAAGCTAAGATAAGAAAAGTAATAAGTAATGAGCAAGTGATCGATGCTAGCTAGGCAATTTCGGAAGTAACTGTAGAAAAAATCAGGTGACAACTAGTCGAGCAAATGTAAGTTAGATATATCCCATTCTTAAGGTTTTATTGAGAGAGGCAAAGGACTTTATCCTTGATGCTAAAAAGAAGGATTGAGTCCTTGCCCTCGTCACCTTAAAAAAATTAATGAACACTTCTCCATATAGCTTTTTTGGAGCCTTGTCCATTTAGGAGTTCATAGTGACTTTTAGTAACCTGCTTATCCTGCCAATACCAATCTGTTTTAGTAGTATTGCCAATATAGCTTGTGCAGGGACCATGCTTTTGCCCTTTAACCCAGCTAGTTTCTTGAACCACAGTTTCACCATCGCGATAACGACGCTCAACGCCATGTTTACGCCCCTCCACATAAGGGACCTCGGCAATTTTTTCACCATTGGCATATTCTATTGTGATACCAGACTGTACTCCATTGTTCCATTCTTCCTTGGTGCAAGGCTCGCCAGCTGGCATATAGGTTCTAAGCTGACCATGTATCCTACCATTCGCATAGGGAATAACTTCTTTAGGGGTGCCGTTTTGATGATATGTCGTACGCAAAGTTTGCTGCCCTTTCTCGATGGTATCTACAGAAATAAGAAGGCCATAATTATCACGACGTATACGTTTACCATGATAGTTCACCACTTGAGATTCAAGTTGATTGTCGGGCCCATAGTAAGAACCTTGGAAAAGAAGATTACCTTGAAACTCTTCCTTAGATTTAGGATCTCCCGACTCGTACCAGGTAAGGACTGTGCGGTTTTGCGGTGTATGATAAAATATTTCTTCTTGAGGAGCACCGGAAAGATAAAAAACGGAGGTTTTTTGCAAAACGCCATTGGCATAGGTTTCTACTTTTTCGATAGCAGAGCTATGAGGATAAGAATAGGTGGTATCTCCATCCAGAACACCGGAATTATAAGTTTTAGTAACGACTACCCCATTGGCTAAAGAAGAGAGAATTTGCCCATGATGGCCGCTATCACTCCACTCTTTAGGGCTCACGGGTACCCCATAGCGATGCACATAAGTTTCATTAACTACGTCAGGTGAAAAAGAAGATTTTTCTACTTGCTGGCATCCCGCTAAAGCTATAGCAACCCATGAAAGGCCTAGGAGAGAAACATATTTACTACGCATAAATTCACCTCTAAACATTAAGTTTTATAATTTTATAATTGTTTCTTGCAAGACACATGCATGCTCATTGTCAACTTCTTCCTGAGATAAAGTCTTTTGGTCATCTCGATAGAGAAAACGAAAAGTCATATTTTTTAAGCCGGCTCCTAATTTTTCACTACGATAAATATCTAGCAACTTTACATTTTTAAGAAGCTTTGACGATATAGGAACAAGATCTAAAATGTGCTGAAAGGAAATTTCCTCCTTTACGGTCACTGTCCAATCTCTTTGCGAACCTGGATAGATAGGAATATCCTTCATCACATACTCTTCTTGGTGCACACTAAATAGATCATATACATTTAACTCAGCAAAGTAAATCCTTTGCTGGACATCTAGATGTCTACAAATAGAAGGATGAATTTCTCCCATTGAGCCGATCTCTAAAGAATCAACAAAAATAGCTACCTGGCGGCCTGAATGAAAAGTTTTTAAATCATTTGGCTTAAAAGAAACATTAAACACACGTAATTCCTTAAGCATATTTTCGATCATTCCTTTCAAATCATAAAAATCAAATTCTCGTTCCTTAGTCGTCCAAGTTTGAGAAGAAGCTTTTCCAGCTAAAACGATGCCTATGACCGATTGATCTTTATATTGTTCTCCTTCTTTATAATGAATGCGACCAATTTCAAATCCGGCTATATCATGATTTTGATGGGCAGCATTATATTTGACTAGTTGTAACAGGCCTGGTAGCAATGAAGTTCTTAAGGTCGACTGTTCCACGGAGATTGGATTTAAAACTTTAATTGTTTCTAAAGCATTTGTTTGTAGGTTAAGAGTATCTAAAATTGAAGTACCAATCAGATCACAAGTGATAAACTCTTGCAATCCTTCCCCTATCAAACGCTCTTTAATGGCTCTTTCAAAAAGAAATAAAGGAGCATGAGGAATAGTGGCATTCTTGTACATAGGCTGAGAGCGGCCAATATTATCATAACCATAAATACGGGCAACTTCTTCGATAAGATCCACTTCGCTTAGCACATCGACGCGATAAGTGGGAACTGTCACGCAAAAGTTGTCCTGTCCGTCCCAAGTATAAATAAAGCTTAGGCGTTTAAATATAGCTTCCACCTCACTTACAGTTAGATGCGTGCCTAAAAGGCCATTTATTTTGCTTAAACGGCAGCTAACTAACTTTTCAGCAAACACCTGCTCTTTAATATCGAGAGGCTCTTGAGCAACTTTTCCTAAAGTTAACTGTTGAATCAGCATGGCTGCACGATTTAAAGCCCATAATACAGCCTGAGGGTCGGCACCTCTTTCAAAACGTTTGGATGAATCTGTTTGAAGGCCAAGACGTTTGCTTGTTTTACGAATGGATTTTCTTTCAAAATAAGCTGCTTCTAGCAAGATATGTTGGGTAGAAAGAGTGACTTCAGAATTTCTCCCCCCCATGATACCAGCAAGTGCAATCCCTTTTTCTTTATCAGCAATCAATAAATCTTCTGCGCTTAGCAGGCGATCCTTTTCGTCAAGGGTAGTAAAAAATTCCCCCTCTTTGGCCGTGCGAACGATAATGGTATGTTCGCTGATTTTATCATAGTCAAAAGCATGTAAAGGCTGTCCACATTCCAAAAATACGTAATTGGTAATATCCACGATGTTGTTAATGGAACGAATGCCACTAGCTTTCAAACGCTTTTTCAACCAATCGGGAGACGGGCCTACTTTAACATCCCTTATCACACGACAAGCATAGCGCAAGCATTTTTCCTTATCTTGCACAGCAACTTTTATTAACTCCGCTGTATGTAAAGTTGGCTCTTCAGAAAAGGAGATTTCAGGTAAAATAAGAGGCAGTTCTAAGACGGCTGCTAATTCCCTTGCTACACCTATCATACTACTGCAATGTCCTAGATTAGGGGTAAGGCCAATTTCAAATAAGGTATCCGCCATTAATATCGCTAGATCAGTACCCACTTGCGTGTGGCTGTCTAGCTCGATAATTCCCTCGTGTTCTTGATCGCCTAAACCCAGCTCATCGGCAGCACACAGCATGCCAGAAGATTCGATACCTCTTAACTTTGACTTTTTAATCTTAAATCTTTTGCCATTAGCATCTGTTAAACTAGCACCTACGCGAGCTAAAGCTGTTTTAATGCCAGGACGGCAATTTGAGGCCCCACACACCACCTGATAGGTCTCTTGGCCATCTGTTACTTGGGCTACACACAGCTTATCTGCTTCAGGATGCTTTTCGATGGTAAGAACCTCAGCAACGACTACCCCTTCAAAGCCCTCCCCTAGCGTTTCTATTTTTTCCACTTCGAGGCCTGCAGAGGTCAAAGCCTTAGCAATTTCTAAAGGAGGCAGATCGATTGAGATATATTCGCGTAACCAGTTCAATGAAATTTTCATAGTATCTAAATTCTTTATAAATAAATGGATGAAGAGTAAGAAATAGAATACAGAATTTTGAATAGAAAACAAGAGATAAGATAACAATTAAGTTAAAGGAAATCAAAGGTCTATCTAGTGGGTAAAGATTTAGCGTATGTTTTTTCATCACTCAAAACAATCAAAAAGAAAAAGTTTAAGAAAACCTTTTGATGTAGAATTATAACTTTTCTTATATCTTGAGAGCTACCTTATCGATAAAGTTCCCTTGTCTTCAAGCTCACTTTCCTAACAGCTTCTATAGCTAAGCTTTAAGCAAGCGGTCATCTGATAAAGAAGCAAAAATAGACTTTTGAAGTTTGCTTAGGCAAGCATAAAACTAAAGCCTCGAATAGTAACTCTTAAGGGATAAGGTTAAGATCATCTATTGAGAAAATCATTTGCTTAAAGGCAGCTTAAGCATTATCGATAAAGCATCGCTTAAAAGGCTGCTCATTGCCATTTAAACAAACATTAGGCTTAATCCGTAGGCCGCTGCAAAGATACCACCTAGTAAGTAAGCTTTATAAGACTCGAAGCAGCTTTAAAAAAAACATAGGCAAGCAAAAACAATAGCGATCAGGCGGGCTTACAATGATAAAGCTTCCTTCTTTTTATAACCTAATTGTGAAAAGATAAAGGCTCGATTGCATTTTTGCCTAGCATGCAAAAGGAGGCTTAAGTAATGTTTATCCTTTACAATTGGCAAAAAAAATTATAACTGTCACGAACAACACTACCCCACTTACGATGGCTTATGCAAGCTCTTATTATGCAACAAAGCAAGGTACTAAAGCCAAACTTTTTCAATTGGTTTGTTGAAAAAGTTTTATACATACTAAAAAAGAAATATTTTCTATTTAAACTTTAAGTAGCTTAGCTTATAAAGCAATAAAAAATTTATAGATGCTAGTGCCAGCTGTCTAAATTTAACCAGAATCAAATAGAAAGGCCTTAGTGTATGTTATCAGAAAATTCGCGCGTTCATCCTCTTATCTTCCCTGCATTTAAAAATATAGAGGAAGAATCTATTAGCCTTAGGAGAAATACTTATGTTTATGCAGAAATTAGCCTAAAAATATTTGCAGAGTTAAACCTGCCAGATTTAAACCAAGCAAAGCTTGTATGTAGGGCTTGGAAACAGCTCATTCAAAGCAGCAACCTATTGAAGAAGTTTGATTCGGTAAGCCCTAGGATTACTGCTCTGAAAGAAAATTCGCTTGAAGTGGATCAAGCAGATCTACTTGACCCCTCTGCAAACCAGTGGACACCAAAGCAAATAGCTATATTCTTGTGGCAAAATCCCACCACTATTATTAGCGATTCACTAGTAGCAAAAGTAAATGCTGCAGCTGCTTACCTAAAAGAAGAAGGGTTTGAATTAAAAGGTGTGGCGAGTGATGGTGACTGCTTTTTTAGCGCTTTTTTAGAAAGCTATGCCTACCTTTCTAGAATAATTCCTTTGCTAGAAGAGCAGGCAGATAAAATTTCATACCTAAGGCAAGTGCTTTCAGGCATTGTTAAACACACAGACAGCCAAAGAGCTGAAGAAATAAGAGAGAAAGGGGCTTGGATAAGCGGCTTAAATGAAGGAGATTTACTAGCTTCAGCTTTATCTATTCCTATCAGACTAATAACGGTTAATAAAGAGCAGCAGATGTGCGGAATTCATGACAGGTTAATTTTCTCAGAAGCAGGCTTAACTGAAGAGCATAGATCCCAGGAATGGAAAACGATTTCTCCAGAACAGCAGCCTGCAGAATATATTTTTATTATCGATTTAGGTGGCCACTTTGTTTATGCAGAGCCCTTAAAGCAAACTAAATCTCTTCCTTCAAACTCAGTAACCTCCCCTGACTTCCTTTTTTCTGATCCTCTATCTAAAGATAAGTTAAAGAAAACCTTAGAAAGCTTGGGGGATGATGAGCTTTTATCAAAAGAAAAGGTAAAAGAAGCAGAGAAAGCTTATACGTTAGCTTTACAAATCGCTGTGCGAGAGAAAGACGCTATTCAAGAAAGCATATACATAGAAAGAATCGGTGACGTCTATTTAAAAAAGGGAACCTCTAAAACTCTCCTTCGAGCAGCAGGACTCTATCAGTATGCTTTACGTCTATCTTCAGAAGACAGGCAGGAAATAATTAAAGAAAAGATTTTCAACATTCAAGGCCTACTTACTACACTGTGCGAAGGAAAGCTTTTAAGCCATGAAGTAATGAGAAAGCAATTTGAAGACAATAGCAAAGCATTAAAAAAATTTAGAGAAAAAATAGAGGAGAAAATTCAAGTTTTGCCAGAAACTCCTTCTTCTGAAAAAGTCAGAACGCTCTACGCTGAAATCGCCCAACAGATAAAAATTTTCTTTAAGTTTCTTGCAATGCAAGCTATTGAAACCTTAGGCCCTGCACCATGTGAATATGCCATGATTGGCTTTGGCTCGCTAGCCAGAGAAGAGATGACTCCTTACTCAGATTTAGAATTTGGGATTCTTATACAAGATGACACTAGCAGTAATAAAGAATACTTCAAGCATCTCACCACTCTTTTACATCTAAAAATCATTAATTTAGGAGAAACTATTCTTCCTGCTTTGAATATTCCTTGCTTAAAAGCAATAGACTTTTTCGATGGCATTACGCCACGGGGCTTTGCCTTTGATGGAGCAGGAGTAGAAGGAAAAGGCTGTAAAACTCCTTT
The DNA here is from genome assembly GCF_018342455.1 of Neochlamydia sp. AcF95. Taxonomy (NCBI): domain Bacteria; kingdom Pseudomonadati; phylum Chlamydiota; class Chlamydiia; order Parachlamydiales; family Parachlamydiaceae; genus Neochlamydia; species Neochlamydia sp. AcF95. The sequence goes on from NZ_JAEMUC010000054.1 coordinate 13,200, forward strand.
TGGCAATGGTAAGACATTTGAGCTTATTCAAACTCCTGAAAAGATGGCCCAATATGTGGGTAAAGATGAAAAAGGCCACTGGTGGCATGAAAAAGAGCCTCATCTTCCTATGGAATTACTAAACCATACTCATCTACTAGGCAATGGGGAGTTAACTAAAGCTTATGATGAGAAAATTCGAGAGGTGCTTGATATGACCTATCAAGGAAGCGTTGATCTGCGTCACTATTTAGCTAAAGAGCACCTTGTGTTAGCTGATATGGAAACTTTTAATCCGGGAATGGGGGATCCAAACAAGCATGGTATGCTTTTTCAAGTTAAAAATGATTTTTATCGGTTTCCTCATTTAGCCATTGACCGGCTAGCTCTCCTTAAAAAAGTAACAGTTTCCGATACTTTTACTAGGATTGACAAGTTAAGTGAGCGAGGGATTATAACACAAGGAGCCACTAAAAAGCTAAAGGATTGGATGAGCCTAGCCTTATTCATGCGTTTTAAAACTTATTCTCATTATCAAGCGCAAAAAGAAATGATGAATCCTCTCCTTAAGCCCTTTGGATTTGAGGATCCAGATCTTATTCAAAAGCAGTTTGCTTTAGATAATCCATCCTTGGAAAAAATTAAGAAGATTTACCAAGTCTTTATTCCTTTTTATCAAGCCATTAAAGAATTTTTAGCAGGCAATGAAGATGAACTTAAATCGTCTGATTTGGAAGATAACTCACCTGAGATACAAGGGCATATATACCAGAGGCTTTTTCAACATAAAGAAGCAGAGAAATGGTATCTTCTAGCAAAAAAAACAAATCCACAAAATTTGGATGTTTTAAATGCTCTTGCAATAATCTACTACAAGCAAGGCAATTTAGATAGGGCGAAGGAGTATTTAAATAAAGCCTTTACCATTGACCGCCAGCTTTTTGGTGAAAATCATCCTACCATGGCAATAAGTTATAGCACCCTAGGAGCAATCTACAAAGAGCAAGGCAAATTAGACAAAGCAGCAGAATACAGTCAAAAAGCACTTGCTATTGTTCATAAGCTTTTTGGTGATAATCACCCTGACGTGGCAGCAAATTACAGCAATCTAGGAATAATCTACACAGAGCAAGGCAACTTAGACAAAGCAGCAAAATACAGTCAAAAAGCACTTGCTATTGTTCATAAGCTTTTTGGTGATAATCATCCTGCCGTGGCAACAAATTACAGCAATCTAGGAAACATCCTCCAGGGCCAAGGCCATTTAGGCAAAGCGTTAGAATACAGTCAAAAAGCTCTTGCTATTGATCGTAAGCTGTTTGGTGAAAATCATCCCACCATAGCAATTCGTTATAGCAACCTAGGAGCAATCTACAAAGAGCAAGGCAAATTAGACAAAGCAGCAGAATACAGTCAAAAATCTCTTGCTATTAACCTTAAGCTGTTTGGTGAAAATCACCCTGCCGTGGCAACATATTACAGCGATCTAGGAGCAATCTACCAAAACCAAGGCAACTTAGACAAAGCGATTGAGTATGTTAAGAAAGCCCTTGCTATTAACCTTAAGCTGTTTGGTGAAAATCACTCTGCCGTGGCAACAAATTACAACGATCTAGGAGCAATCTACACAGAGCAAGGCAAATTAGACAAAGCAGCAGAATACAGTCAAAAATCTCTTGCTATTAACCTTAAGCTTTCTGGTGAAAATCATCCCACCATAGCAATTCGTTACAGCAATCTGGGACAAATTTATCAAGGCCGAGGCAAATTAGACAAAGCAGCAGAATACAGTCAAAAAGCACTTGTTATTAATCTTAAGCTTTTCGGGGAAAATCATCCCACCGTGGCAATTCGTTACAGCAACCTAGGACAAATTTACCAAGAACAAGGCAAATTAGACAAAGCAGCAGAATACAGTCAAAAAGCCCTTGCTATTGACCTTAAGCTTTTTGGGGAAAACAATCCCACCATAGCAATTCGTTACAACAACCTAGGAGCAATCTACAAAGATGAAGGCAATTTAGACAAAGCAGCAGAATATAGCCAAAAATCCCTTGCTATTAACTTTAAGCTTTTTGGGGGAAATCATCCCGCCGTGGCAAGAAATTACAACAACCTGGCAGCAATCTACAAAGATGAAGGCAATTTAGACAAAGCGGCTGAGTATGCTGAGAAGGGCCTTGCTATTGATCTTAAGCTTTTTGGTGAAAATCATCCCAGCATAGCAATTCGTTACAACAACCTAGGACAAATTTACCAAGGCCAAGGCAAATTAAACAAAGCAGCAGAATACAGTCAAAAAGCCCTTGCTATTGACTTTAAGCTTTTTGGTGAAAATCATTCCACCGTGGCAACAAATTACAACAACCTAGGAGCAATCTACAAAGATGAAGGCAAATTAGACAAAGCAGCAGAATACAGTCACAAAGCCCTTGCTATTAACCTTACACTTTTTGGTGATAATCATCCCACCATGGCAACTTGTTACAGCAATCTAGGAATAATCTACAAAAAACAAGGCAAATTAGACAAAGCAGCAGAATACAGTCAAAAAGCACTTGCTATTAACATTAAGCTTTTTGGTGAAAATCACCCTACCGTAGCAAGAGATTACAACAACCTAGGACAAATCTTCAAAGAACAAGACAATTTAGATAAAGCAGCAGAATACAGTCAAAAAGCTCTTGCTATTCACTCTAAGCTTTTTGGTGAAACTCATTTCAACGTGGCAATTCGTTACAACAACCTAGGGCAAATTTACCGACACCAAGGCAACTTAGATAAAGCGGCTGAGAATACTGAGAAAGCCCTTGCTATTAACCTTAAGCTTTTTGGTGAAACTCATTTCAACGTGGCAACAAATTACAACAACCTAGGACTAATCTATCAAGAGCAAGGCAACCTAGAAAAAGCAGTAGAATATAGCGCTAAAGCACTTGCCATTAATCTTAAGCTTTTTGGGGAAAATCATCCTGAAGTGGCAATTTGTTACAACAACCTAGGACAAATTTATAAAGATCAAGGCAATTTAGATAAAGCGAAAGATTATACCCACAACGCCCTCGCAATTAACCTTAAGCTTTTTGGGGAAAATCATCCTGAAGTGGCAATTTGTTACGATAACTTAGGGCAAATTTATCAAGATCAAGGCCATTTAGATAAAGCGAAAGATTATACCCACAACGCCCTAGCAATTAACCTTAAGCTTTTTGGGGAAAATCATCCTGAAGTGGCAATTTGTTACAACAACCTAGGACAAATCTACCAAGAACAAGGCACCTTAGACAAAGCGGTAGAATATGCCAACAAAGCTCTTGCTATTAATCTTAACCTTTTTGGTAAAAATCATCTCACCGTGGCAATTCGTTACAACAATCTAGGACAAATCTACAAAAAACAAGGCAATTTAGACAAAGCGGCTGAGTATGTTGAGAAAGCACTTGCTATTAACCTTAATCTTTTCGGTGAAAACCATTCCAAGATAGCAACAAATTACAATGACCTAGGAGAGATTTACCAACTAAAAGGAAATATGGAAAAAGCGCTTGAGTGTGTCAATCATGCTCTTAGAATTGCTATCAACATCTATGGTAACAACCATCCTATAGTAGCCGCACTTGTAACCCGCCAGCAGGCACTTGAGAAAGAGAAATATGATACCAAAAAGAGAAATAGCCCATAAATGATAGAGAAGTCCTGAAAATAAAGGTAGCATTAAAAAATGTAATACAGATAACAATCCATACATCTTCCGAAAATCTATTCCTCTACCCCCTCAAAGACGAGTAGCCTTAAGAATAGAAAGTTGAACGCCGGCCGTTTGCCCTAAATCGAACAAAGAAGGTAGATCAGGATTGCTGTCCATATAAATATTCAAGGTCTTCATCATTCTTAACTTCGAGGCTTCGGGAAGCTCATTTAAGGTGTTCACAAGAAGCATGGCAAGCATAGCCATATTGGAGTCTTTTAGAGAAAAAGGATCTGCTAACACATCCATGAATTCTTTAGAAGTTATCCATTCATATTTGGCTTTATATATCCCCCCTAAAGCAGCGGCAAGTAACATCACCTGCATTTGCTGGCCTAAAACTTTTTTCTCTCCTTCATTCATATTGGCTGCTGAAGGCAATTTGTCGACGATAGTCATGAGATAACCGCCTAAGACTCCATCAAGGGACCATTGAGCTATTTGAGTAGCAAATTTATGGGCGATGACTTTTTCATCTGTCAATCCAGGATTTTTTTGTAAGGCTTGGGCAATTTGTGTCCCAAAAATAGCGCGAATAAAAATAGTAGTCACTGCTAAAACTAATCCCCCCGCCATGTTTAGGTCTTGCAATAGAGGGTTTAATTCCTTTCTTCGATCGGCCTCTCTTTTTTCCTCTGCTATTTTTTTTAAACTTTGCGACCAGCTATCTAAAATGTTTAGGCAAATTTTATCCATCGCTAATTGGTTAATAGCTATTATGTTATTAGCATCAGGAGGAATTAATAAGGGATTGGAAAGAGGAGGCAAATAAAGCGAAGCCACTACTGCACTCGCTTTTTCGATAGAATCTTTAGAATGCAGAGAGGTCTCTTGGACTTTGGAGTCTAATGCTGAAGTTTGCTTGGATGGATAAAGTGCCTCAGCATTAGGCAAACCTGATTGATTACCCATTCCTGTATTCAGGTTAGTAAAATCTTGGCTCATAAGGACATCCTCTGCTATACATCTTTCTCTTCTTAGTGTAACACATCCAACCATTTTGTAAAATAATTTATTGAAAAATTAAAAGGCTGATATTAGCGTTTGCTTTATTATTTTTTTATCTGCAACGATTATTGAATGCCTTTTTCTTTCCTTATTGCAAAAATTCATGTTAGAATGCGAAAGATTAACAAAGATAACGGAAAGAAAAATTAATGACAGAAAACACCCATTTTACTCATAAAGCTCCTATTGAGCATGTGGCCGAAAAACTAGCCGAAGGAAAATTCTCAACGGTGGAAGTGCATGGAACTGAAATCCCTGGCCATTTTTCTGCTGCTGCCGATGCGGCCCGTGAAACAGCAGTAGTCTTGCTTCTGATGAGTTGTATTATTCTTTCATTTAAAATACCCCTCCTCTCTCTCACTTTGGCCCTGATTATCTTTTCTACGGGATGGACGCTATGGAAGTTTGGACGCAGTGCCTGGCTTGGCTGGTCACGTCTAGAAAGATTACATCGTCTTGTTAAGCAAGAGAAGTGGGAAATTGATCACAATCGTGAGCAAGAAAAAATGGAGCTTAAAGATCTATATGCCAACAAAGGCTTTGAAGGCAAAATGTTAGATCATATAGTGGAGGTTTTAATGGCTGATGGAGATCGCCTTCTTAGGGTAATGGTAGAAGAAGAGCTAGGCCTTAAACTTGAGTCTCACGAGCACCCTTTAAAACAGGCTTGCGGTGCTGGCTTAGGAGCAATTGCGGCTGCTGCTATGGTTCTCACCTGCCAGTTAGTAGCACCAGGATTTCAAGGTTTAGTCATAGGTTCTTTAGGAACGATAGCTGGGGCTTCAGCGCTCTCCGCTTATTATGAGCAGAATCGCATGATTCCTGCTGTTATCTGGAATGGAGGGCTCGCCATTTTAGCTTATGCCTGGGTCTATTTTTTCCATGAATTTTTTTTTAGACAAGGCTAATTATTATGCATGCTAGCAAGACTCATACACCTTCTTTTGGAGAATTTTTTGAATTAGATTCTCCTGAAACTTCAAGCCCTTTCATCAAGCCCACAAGTCGTCAATGGGGAGTCAATCTTACTTTAAAGGCTTCAATAGCAGCTACTGTTTTACTGGCTATTTCTTTTGCATTTTCCTGGTTTAAGGTTACTCATTCCCTATCGACATTATTACTAGTCATAGTTTATTTCCTAGCAGGCATTCCTGCCTTAATCGAATCTTTTGAAGATCTAGCTAATTTAGACATTAATATTGATATTTTGATGACGTTAGCGGCTTTTTCTTCCGTTTTAATTGGAAGCGAAATGGAAGGAGGGCTACTGCTTGTTCTTTTTGCTCTATCAGGTGCTATGGAGCAAGCGGTCACAGAAAAAGCTAAAAGCGCTATCAGCGCTTTGCATAAACTCTCTCCTACCAAAGCTAGTATAGTTCAGGCAGATGGGACTCTCCTAGAGAGAGCTATCAATGAAATCCAGGTAGGCGAAACTATTCTAGTTAAATCGGGTCAAGTGGTACCTTTAGACGGCTTAGTGATTGAGGGCATTTCAAGCGTAAACCTTGTCCATCTGACAGGCGAAAATTTTCCTGTGACGAAAAAGGTTGGAAATGAAGTACCGGCTGGGGCCACTAACTTAGATGGAGCTCTTGTTTTGCAAGTGCTAAGAACTAGCTCAGACTCGACCTTAGCCAAAATCATTCAATTGGTCACTCAAGCGCAGGATACTAAACCCAAACTTCAACGCTGGTTTGATAAGTTTAGCCGCCGCTATGCTATTTCTATCATTTGTTTATCCGCCTTTTTCGTACTCATTTTGCCATACCTACTTTCTATCCCTTTTTTAGGAATGGAAGGATCTGTCTATAGAGCCCTAGCTTTTTTGATAGCCGCTTCGCCCTGCGCTTTAATTATAGCTATGCCTATTGCTTATTTAAGTGCCGTAGGAGCTTGTGCAAAGCGCGGCATTTTGCTAAAAGGAGGAGTCATTTTAGATGCCTTAGCTTCTTGTAATAAGATAGCCTTCGATAAAACAGGTACTTTAACCACAGGAGAGCTTACCTGCGCAGCTATAGAAAGCTTGGATCAAGGAATTGATAAAGCTACAGCTCTTAGCATCGCTTTTGCTCTAGAAAAAAATGCCGTACATCCTATAGCCAAAGCTATCTTAGACTACTCTCATCACACTAAAACTTTACCCCTCGAGCTTAAAAATTTTAAAGCTATCCCAGGCAGTGGCCTTGAAGGAACCGTTATTCTACCCGAGGGAGAGGTTTCCGTTCGCATTGGACACCCTGAATTTATTGCAGGAAAATTAAACCCTACTCAGGCTAAAAATTTATTAGATAAATGTGAGGAATTGCAAAATCAGGGTGAACTTGTCTCCCCTCTTCTAGCTGGTAAGCACTTAGTATTATTCCGCTTTCTCGATACAATACGACCTAGCATTCAAAGCACTTTAAAGAATCTTAGCCAAAAGATGGGCTTAAAACTAGTTATGCTGACGGGTGATCATCCCTATAGTGCTGAGCGCATTGCTAAAGAGCTTGGTATCTCCTCTTTTTATGCTAATTTGAAACCGGAAGATAAACTAAAGCATGTAGCACAACTAGCGGAAAAAGAAGGCCTGGCAATGGTGGGCGATGGCATTAACGATGCCCCTGCTCTTGCACGCGCAACTGTAGGCATTTGCATGGGAAAAGTAGGAACGACTACAGCTGTTGAAGCCGCTGATATTGTGCTATTGCAAGATAATATTGAACGACTCGATTGGCTTTTTCTTAAGGCAAAAAGAACTCAGCGAGTTGTCAAGCAAAACCTTTTTATAGCTATTGCAGCCATTTTTATTGCTACTATTCCTTCTATTGCTGGATTCATCCCTTTATGGCTAGCAGTATTGATGCATGAAGGAGGCACTGTAATAGTAGGACTAAATGGGTTACGTCTTCTAAAAAGTTAAACCTTGTCCTCTATCTAAGCCGGCCTGATATTAGCACCTAAGCTTACTAATTTAACTCCTCTTTTATAAGCAATCATAATCTAAAAAAATTTTGATAACTTAAAAAAGGAGTTTTTAATGTCTTCTTAAGCTAATTCATTTACTTAAAATTATTGTATTAAAAGCTTACAAGCAAAGAAAAGAGCTCTTAACCTTCTTTCTTATCCTCTCTCACTAATTTTTTTACTCCCCTCTATTTAGCATCGTATCTCGGCACATATTCTTTTAATTTAATGTTAATAAAATATGTTGTAAAAAAAACATTCTCATTCTATAAATTGTTGTTATAAATAAACTTACGTTTACCCAGGAGAAAAGAAATGTCAGCGCCTACCATTACAAAAGCTAGAGTTGTAGAGCCAGCTATAGAAAGACAACCTTTAGCAAATAAAAAAAATATGCCAGTTCAGTTTGGTTCAATGAACAGAGGCAAGACTTTTACACTCGCCACTTTAGGAATTACAGCAAGCGTGGCAGCAGTCGCAGCTGTTGCAGCTGCAGTTTTTTCTTCTTACTTGGTAGCTGCTATAGCGGCCACAACATTAGTGACAACAATCTTAGCTACTATTTCCGCCACTCGTATAAATCTTTCTGCTGAAGATTTAAAAAAGCATACTGAACTTAAAACCCAAGTTGCTCGCCTTGAAAACCAACTTCAAGAACTCAATCGGCTAAAGGCCAATGCAGAGGCAGAGCTTCATACAGGCGAAGGTAAAACACCATCGCTATTGACACAAGAGAAATTAGAGGATCCAGCAAAAATTCTAGGGAAGCATACAAGTGAAGTAAAAGATATAAAGGAAAAGTTGGTGCATCTTAACAAAAGTTTGTTAGAGGCAGAAAGCACGAAGCAACGAATGAAAGATGATTATGAGACTCAGATAAAAGCAAAAGAAGCTAAAATCCTGGAACTAAGCAAACAATTGGACAAGGTCCAAAAACAGTTAGAAGAAATACAAAAAAACATTCCTCAACAAACAGTTCCTACCCAGGGGCAAGTAAATAGCAAAGAGAAAATTAAAGTAGAGGCACAGGAGAAGGAAAAGGTAAAACTGCAAGCCGCCTTGGAGCAACTTATTCAAGAAAAAAAACAGCTAGAAGATAGCTTGAAAGCAAAAAATGCTGACTTTGACCAACTTAAAAGCGTGCATCAGAAATTGTTAGAACAAAAAGAAAATGAGGTTTTTGACCTGCAAGAAAAATTAAAAGCGGTTAAAAAAATGCTAGAGTCTCAACAGCACTCTGAAGAAATAGCTCAGAAAAATGCCGCACTTGAAGCGCAATTAGAAGCGCTGAGAAAGCAAATTCAGAATCAAGTCTCCAACGTAGAGACCAAAGAAAAGCAGATAGTAGAGCTCCAAAAGAATATCCAGAGCTTTCGCCAAGAGAATGAAAAATTAAGTCATGAATTTATCAACTTGAAAGAACTGAATGCTACCTTGGTAGAAAAAATTAAAGAGGAAAAACTTAAACATCCTGACGATAAGTCCTCCAGCGAGAAACAAGTAAGATTTGCTCAAGAGAAATCTTCTCAACCTGCTGTCCAAACTTCTCCTTTACATTTTACTCCTGAAATGGAAGAAGATTTGAAACAGTATTTCAAAGCCAAAGATATGGCCTTAACCTTTTCTATCGATCAGCAGCTCCATATATTAGGTGTACTAAAAAAGAATATCCTAGCATTAGGCAGTAAAGTTAGCAGCGAAGCAAGAGACTCTGCTATTGAATGGATCGATATCAATTTTAATAACCTAATATTTAAAAAATATGAAGCTTTTAAATCAGAAATTGAAGATTTAAGGCAGAAATTAAAGCAGAATAACGCCTTGGTTACCAATGAAAATGAGCTAGAGGAGCTTAAGCAAGAAACGCAAAAACTTAAAAATGAACGGCTGCTTTACTTTAAAGATCAAGCAGAACTTTTAGAAAAATTTAAGGCTAAATTAGAAGAAAATAAAAAAACTAACAAAAAGATTATCCCTCTTGTCGAGCAATGTCTTGCTTCTCTCACTATGAAGAAATAAGCAATAAAGGCTGATCATTTTATCTTTCTTTTAAGGTCTTGCTTTATCTAGCAAGACCTGCCTTCAAGCTGCTTTTCTTATTATATTCTTCGACAAATAAAAAAATAAAGCCAAATACTTTGTTCTTTTAGAGAATAAAAAGCAAGCAGAAAATTTAAACAATAATAGATAGGCTTCCTTTTAAAAAGTTATCTTCCCTAACTAAATCATATTCCTCTTGTAAAAAAACCTAAGTACACTTATAAACTTAAGGGCATTTTACGCTGAATTTTCTAAGGAGAAACAAAATGACACAAGAAGTAATAAATAACGCTTTACAAGCTTTATACCTAGGAGATGGAGAGCCCTCCACCCAAAGAAAGGAATCTCCAGGAAATATGCTGGGTCGCCGAGTAGCTACTATCTGCTTTGGCAGCCTGGCAATCATAGCTTCTACCGCAGCAGCCGTAGCGGCCTTCATTTTTGCTTCTCCTGTAATTGCAGGGGCCTGTGCTACTACTGCGCTAACAGGAACACTTATCTCTACCATTCTAGCCAGCAGCCTTAAAGTTCCTTTTTCATTAATTAACCTGGTCAAGAGGCTTACAGAAAAAGTTAAAACTTTGTTTCAAGCTAATAATGCTTTAAATCAACAGATAGAAGAATTAAGAAATCAGCCTATTAATCATGAAGATGAAGTTGCTAAACAAAAAATAGCTCAACTTAATCAACAAATAGATGCACTAAAAGTAGAAATTCGAACTAGCAACGAAGAAACTCACCAATCGAGAGAAAGACTTCAATATGCGCAAGAGGCTATAGCCAAAGCTGAAGAGCAAATAGGTGAGCTTAATCAACAGATTGATGAGATAAAGGCTAAAATGGGCATTAAAATGGAAGAGACTCAAGCCCTCCAACAACAACTTGAAGAAGCAAAGAAAATAGTTGCTGACAAAGAAAAGGAAATAGAAGAAGTAAAAAATTCTTCAAATTCTGAGTCTAATCTCAAGGTTGCGCAAACGGCACTGAATGAACTTCATGCCACTCAGAAAGCGAAAACAGAGATAGAAAAAAAGCTTTCGGAAACGCAGAAAGAGATAGAAAAAATGAAGAAGAAGCTCACTAAAGCCGATTATGAGAAGAGGGCGGTTGAAGTTAGGTTAAAAGAGACAAAATCAAAACTTGATATTGCACAAGACAGCTTAGCCAAAAAAGAACAAGAAATTGGGCTTTTAAGAAAAAATTTAGATAACACGATGAAATTGTCAAAACATCAAGTGGAAGAAATACAAAGCTTAAAAGCTAGGCAAGAAGAGTTAGAAAAAAGATTAAGTGAAAACCCCTCAAGCGATGAAAATGTTACCCCTACTCTTACTTCTTCCGCTACTGTGGCAGAGCATCTAAGTGCTAATACATCCGTTGAGAATCCAGTGTATGTTGCCAAGATTGAAAAGCTAACTGAAGAGCTTCAGGCATTAAAAACTGCTATTCAAGATAAAGAGCATGAGGTTGAAGAGGTCAGGAGCAAAGCTAAAGCCTATGTTCATGAAGTTAAAGAAGGTACACAAAATTTCATTGATAAACTGCGAAACAAAATCTATCACCTGATGGAAAGAAATTCAAGCAAGGAAGAAATTTTAGTAGCGATCGATAAGATGGTAAATGCAATAAAATAGTCCGAACGAAAATAGAGCCAATCTTTTTTAAGCATTTAGAGCTCTGTCTTAGGCAAAAAACAAAAAAATTTTAATGGTTTATTCCTACGCAATAGATTTTTATTCTTTAACAGTTTCTTATATCCTTAAAAAGCATTTTTAAATAAAGGAAAAGCAAAAATGTCAAGCCTTACACCTAATAGCCAGGTTTCGCAGAATGATTCTGCGGCTATTCCATTAGCCGCTTCGCCTCAACCGCCTTCAAATCCTAAGAAAAATTTTTATTCCTTTACAGTAAAAACGATAATATTTGGGGCGACTGCAGCTACTGTTCTACTAGCCATTAAATGTATTAAGCAGGAGCAGATCACCTTGACTGACCCCAGGATTTTGAATAACTTTGAAGCAAAATTTATAGCATTTTCCTCTGAAAAAATTATAGCAACTGCAGCAGGAGTATGTGCTTTATTGGCAGTAGAAGTCTATAAAAAAAACAAGACGGTCGAACGGTTAGCTGCTAGGAACCTAGAATTGCAAAATGAAGTTAACATCTTAACAACTACGTTGCAAGAAAAGGCAATTGAGATTCAGCAATTAAATCAATCTCTAGCCATTCCTTCTATAAGCAGCGAAGGTGAGCCTACACTTACTCCTCCTCCCTTTATAGAGAGCACGCCGCGGATAAGAATGGATACTAGTTATGAAGTGTTGGCTACTCCTCCAAGAAAACCTCCACTTGTTCCTCCTACCCCTGCCACCCATGCCGCTCGAATTCTAAGAGTATTATATAATGATGAGCTTAATATGGAGAATAGCGAGCAAATTTTACAGGGGGAAATAGAAGATGAAATTTCATCAACTCCTTTTTCTTCTCCTCACTCCACGCCCCCTACTCCTTCCAAAGATGCTGCGCGGCATCTAAGAAAAATATTTAGCGAAGAGCCTAATTTTTAGAAGCTAAAGCAAATTTTTTTAAACCTTTCTAGATAAACTTCTTCTCTTAAGTTGTTACTCCCCCTTTTGTGTATCTTACCAAGGGGGGGATTGATACTTTTCCCCTCTTGAAAAGAAGACTTTCTAAAATTTAGCAATTAAAAACATTAACTGCTAAAAATTGCTTGATCGCAAATACCTGATAAATTATCATAAGTTCACAAAGGAAGGAGCACATCTTGAAAGCATTAAAGCTTATTACCGTAAAGAAATCGGCTAAACATAACCGTGAGCGGCAAGTTTTAATGGGGCTGATTGAATTATACCTTAAAACTGGTAAACCTATCGGCTCTCATACTCTTAAAGAATTTCGTTTTGAAGAGTTAAGCTCAGCTACCATCCGTAATTATTTCTCGAATTTAGAAAAAGAAGGTTATCTTTCTCAACAGCATTCTTCCGGCGGACGTATTCCTACAACTCAAGCATTCCGACTATATGCTCAGGAACATTCTACCACAAAGCAGACTTCAGAAACCTACCAACATGAACTTCAAAAACTTCGAGATAAAGAAACTCACGAACTAGCTTCTTATCTACAAGAAGCTGCTGAAACATTAAGTCACCTAGCAAAATGCGCCGTCTTTTTATCGGCACCTCGTTTTGATCAAGATTATATCAATCAAATAAAAATTGTGGAGATTGATCATACGCGCTGCTTATGTATCATTCTTACTAGCATTGGCTTGATACAGACGGAAATCATGCCTCTTGATAAGCGAATGAGCACCTTCTCCTTAAAGCGAATGGAAAGATACTTTCAATGGCGACTCAACCGTATTCATCAATCCTCTAGCTCGATAGATATCAACACACCCGATAATCTTACTGAAGAAGAAAAAAACTTAGCTCAATTATTCTATAATGAAATTATGGTACGCTATGTCGTTAGCTATTCCAATTTTACCGATGAAGATATCTATCGCACCGGTTTCTCAAAATTGCTAGCTTATCCCGAAATGCAAGATGTCTCAAAGCTTACCCACTGTCTCTCTTTGTTTGAAAACGTTCCTTCCATGCGTTTATTGCTAAAAGAATGCAGCAAAAAAGAGACCTTAAAGTTTTGGATAGGCGAGGATCTTGATTTTCTTTCTGCAGGCCCGCAAGAATGTTCAGTAGTTACCGTTCCTTATTATGCCAATAAACAATGTGTGGGAGCTATAGGACTGCTAGGCCCTATACGCTTGCCCTATCGGCATCTATTTGGCTTATTGCATAACTTTTCAGAAAACATTAGCGAGGCTATTACCCGAAGTATTTATAAATTTAAAATCACATTTCGCCAGCCACAAAGAGGGACGATTAGTACCCAACCGGATAAGCCATGCTTTTTGGGTGAATCTTCCCTCATGCTGATTGAACACAATGGTACGTAAAAGAGGAGCAAAAAATGACTATTGAAGATATACCTGATGAAGATGAATCTACCCCATCTTTAGAAAAGGAAACAAAGCCTAAAAAAGAGCCAAAAACAGTACATATTAGCGATCTTGAACTCGAGCATCTCAAAAGAGAGATACACGATTATAAAGACAAATATTTGCGCTCGATTGCTGAAGCAGAAAATTTAAGAAAACGTTTAAATAAAGAACGACAAGAAATGATGCAGATGGCTATTCAAAGCGTGATAGTAGATTTTCTTACTCCCCTGGATCATATGGAAAAGGCTTTGTCTTTTACAGATCAAATGTCTGAAGAGGTAAATAACTGGGCCACAGGATTTAAAATGATACTTAATCAATTTAAAGAAGCCCTCACTAATAATGATGTGCATGCTTTTAAATCGATAGGGATGCCCTTTGACCCTCATCACCATGAAGCAGTAGAAATGATAGAAACTACAGAATTTCCTGAAGGGACTGTCGTCGAGGAGAATACTAAAGGTTATAAAATGGGTAGCAAGATTATTCGACCTGCTCGAGTAAAAGTAGCCAAAAAATCAAGTCCTGAGACGCATATAGAGGAAAATTTATCCTCCTCTAACACTGAATAAGTGAAAGTAAACGTTGAATTGATTACAGAAAACGCTTAAGTGAGTGTTGCCTTTTCTGAAAGCAAAGCTATAACACTCACATAAGGCCTTAAGCCAAATAAACCATCACATAGCAAATTACAAATAAGGAGTTTTAAAGATGACTCAAAAAAAATCAAAAATTATAGGCATTGACTTAGGGACTACAAATTCCTGCGTAGCAGTGATGGAAGGTGGAGCTCCTAAAGTCATTGCTAATGCTGAAGGTACAAGAACCACTCCCTCTATCGTAGCTTATAAAGGTAATGAGCGCCTTGTAGGTATTCCTGCAAAACGCCAAGCTATTACTAATCCAGAAAACACTATTTCATCTTCAAAACGCTTCATTGGCCGTAAATATGATGAAGTAGTGTCTGAGATTAAGACAGTGCCCTATAAAGTTACCAAAAATGCTAATGGAGATGCAGTCTTTGAAGTATTAGGTAATAAGATTGTTAGCCCCGAAGAAGTGGGTGCACAAATCTTAATTAAGATGAAAGAGACCGCAGAAGCATATTTGGGAGAAAAAGTAACGGAAGCTGTGATTACAGTTCCTGCCTACTTTAACGATTCTCAGCGCCAATCCACGAAAGATGCCGGTCGTATTGCTGGCTTAGATGTTAAACGTATCATCCCTGAACCTACCGCCGCTGCCTTAGCTTATGGTTTAGATAAAGAAAAGAGTGATAAAAAAATCGCGGTATTTGACTTAGGAGGAGGCACTTTTGATATCTCGATCTTAGAAATAGGAGATGGTGTTTTCGAAGTGCTAGCCACCAATGGTGACACTCACTTGGGTGGTGATGACTTTGATAACGAAATTCTTAAATGGATTCTTGATACCTTTAAACAAGAAAATGGCATCGATCTGCATAATGATAAGATGGCTTTGCAGCGCTTACGTGATGCAGCCGAGAAGGCGAAAATTGAACTCTCTGGCACCCAATCGACAGAGATTAATCAGCCCTTCATCACCATGGATGCTACTGGGCCTAAACACTTGTCTTTAACCTTAACTCGCTCGAAACTAGAAAGCTTAGCTCATAACCTAATCGAGCGTACTAAAGAGCCTTGCCTAAAAGCCTTGAAAGATGCTGGCTTAAAAAAAGAGGACATTAACGAAATTATTCTCGTAGGGGGAATGACTCGTATGCCTGCTGTGCAAGAGGTGGTGAAAGACATTTTTGGCAAAGAAGGAAATAAAGGTGTTAACCCCGATGAAGTGGTCGCTGTAGGCGCAGCAATCCAAGGTGGAGTTTTGACAGGCGAGGTAAAAGATGTACTTTTACTCGACGTTACCCCTCTAACGCTTGGTATCGAAACTATGGGCGGCGTAATGACTCCTCTAGTGGAGCGAAACACTACTATTCCCACTCAAAAGAAACAGATCTTCTCTACCGCAGCTGACAATCAACCTGCCGTAACAATCCGTGTTCTGCAAGGTGAACGTAAGATGGCCAATGATAACCGAGAAATAGGACGATTTGACTTGAGTGATATTCCACCAGCTCCTCGAGGTATTCCACAGATCGAAGTAGCTTTTGACATCGATGCGGATGGTATTTTGCATGTTTCTGCAAAAGACATATCGAGTGGTAAAGAGCAAAAAATTCGTATCGAAGCTCAATCAGGGCTACGTGAAGACGATATTCAACGTATGCTTAAAGATGCTGAACTTCATGCCGAAGAAGATAAAAAGCGCAAGGAAGAAGTGGAAATTCGCAATGAAGCAGATTCCCTCTCATTCCGTGCGGCAAAATCACTCGAAGAGTATAAAGAAAAGCTACCTAAAGATCTTGTCGATACGATCCAAAGCAAAATCGAGGCTATTAAAAAAGCTTTAGAAGGCGTGGATATCGAGCGTATAAAAACAGCTAAACAAGAACTGGAAACCCAAATGCAACATATTGGGGAAGCCATAGCAAAGGCAGGACACGCAGGCAGCCCTGATGCTTCCTATGGGCAGTCTACGGCAGGTGGCCCAGGAGCTGGCTTTGGTGCTGAGCAGCAAGAATCTCAGAAGCAAGGCAATGGAGAAGAGACGATAGAGGAAGCAGACATAGAAATTATTGATGACAATAAAAAATAGATGTCGGCCTTTCAGAAGACAGCGAAAAAAAGCGCTGTCTTCTTTTCTTTACTGTAGCCTACTTTTCCTCCTCTTAGAAATTATACGCTTTAAAAAAACTTAGTCTACCTACCCAACCTTCTGAAAGACATCCCTCTGCTTAGCAAAAGGGATTTTATAAAGTACGTGACTGCATAAGGAGTAGATTAAAAGCGTATTATTCATGATAGAAAATCTTTATCCTATGTCTCCAATTTTTCACGCTTGATGTTGTTTTAAAAGAATAAACAGAGTCTGTCAGAACCTAAAGTAGTGAAATTGTAGATGACACTGCTTAACCTAATAAGCCCTGCATTCAGTCTGCTCGCACGGACAAGCAAAAGCGAATAAGTTAGTTTTATAAAGTATGACTTGTAAATCTGGTCCCCCTGTGACCGCTCATGATTAACTCACCTTACGCACAGATGAGTTGAAAAAATTATTCTAGAGGTATATTTTTTTCTTTGAAAAGAGGAGAAAAAA